>JAXGUU010000262.1:0-5935 GCA_040774145.1 Anaerolineae bacterium | reverse complement strand
TCACCAAACTGCGGCACACGGCGATCAACATCCTCCGCCAGCTGGCATTCCGTTATGTGCCTGATGGTCAGCGCGCTGCAGCAGCCAGACCCGATCGCGGGCTAGCTTGGCTCCATCAGGTATGAGCATTGATAAGCCCTGGGCTGTATCCCAGGTCGTTGTCTGAGATGTACAGAGCACCCCCGGCGTCCAGATAGGCCATCGCTTTGGCCCAGCCGTCACCACTGCTGCTGCCGGCATAGAGGACAGCCCCATACGCCAACAGATCCCCCACCGCCGTCGCCTGGAAGGTGTCACGCGTGGCGCGCACGTAGGTGACCCTGATGGCGTCCATCGCAGCCTCCATAGCAGCCGCAGCGGCCGTGTCGTAGGCCACCACGAGGACATCCTCTCCGGCTGTGGGCTGGAAGCCCCGATCTCTCTCGGAGATCTCGAAGTCGGTGGCGACAGCGCCGGTGTTCAGAATCTCCAGCGTCTCAGTCAACTGCGCGCCGAGCTCAACCGTCACATCCAACGCTGCAGGCACCGTCGCCACGCGGGGCCGCAGCCACTGCAGGTCAAAGTCCTGGCGTACGGTGCCACCCTCCTCGACCATCACCGTCTCAGTCTGCGGTGTGTAGGGCGCCAGCGTCGCGGTGAAGACCTGGGGGCCCGAAGGCGCAAAGAGGGTATAGAAGCCATCGTCCACGGCAGCGTCAGCCGGGGTCGCCTGCGTGAGCATCAGCTCACCGGCCTCGTTCTCCACCCGTGCGCCCACCAGCGGATCACCCGTCTCGACGTCATAGACGTTGCCCACGACCAGACCGCCATCGGCGGGGGCGTGGCAGTCTGCCCCGCGGCTGATCGTCGCGAGGTCGATGTAGTAGCCGGCATAGGCGACCGAGCTATCGCTGGTCAACCGGAAGCGAAACTGCACGTTGCCGCCGGCGGCTGCGGAAAGATCATAGCTCATCCCGGTCCAGTCGATCTGCGTCGTACCACCGGTGTGTTCCCACATCGTCTGCCAAGGGCCGCCATTGGTGCTAACCTCAGCGTAGGCATGATCGTACTCGGCGCTCTCGATATGTAGCGCCTGCCACCACCGCGCCGTGACCGGCGCGCTCGCGCCGGAGAGATCGATCACCGGTGAGATGAGTGTCGTATCAGCGCTGTCCGAGTAGTTCCCGGTCAGGTTCGTGCCCCAGCACGCCTCACCTGACGCACAACCACTGGGCCAGACGGTGGGCGCACCCCACTGCCACTCACCGGCAGGCGTCCCGCCGGGCGTGTACCCGCCGTCGCTCGCCTCGAAGTCCTCTTCGTAGACGTCGTCCGTCTGGTATCCGGGTGCACGACAGAAGGCCCGATCGGGGTCCAGATCGACATCGACCAGAGCATCGTCCGTGAGAGGTCCGACGGGGATCGAAGCAGCGGTGTAGCCTGCCACCCAGGCGGTCACCCCGAAGGTATACGCCATCCCCCCAGGGAGGCTGATGCTGTACGCGCCGGTGACCGGATCCGTCCGGATCGGCGCGCCGGGGTAGCCGTCGATGTCGATCTCGGCGTAGAGCGGCCAACCGGTCGCGGCGTCGGTGACACTGCCGCTCACGGTATACCACGTCGCCGCAGTGAGGGGCACATCCAGCGTGGTCGTCAGTCCTGCAGAAACCTGCACATCAGGCACCACCTCAACCTGATAGCCGTAGGACGCCACGGTGACCGTGTAGGTGCCGGGGTAGACAGCGAGATTGTAGAGGCCGTTGGGGTCGGTCAGTGTGCTGCGGGCCTCCGTGAGCAAGGCGGAGGCCCTGACCTGAGCGCCTGCAATCGGCTCGAGCGTCGCGCCGTCGGTCACCGCCCCCATGAGGGTGCCGCCGCCGCAGGAGACGATAGCTGCCTCGACCGCAGCCAGGGCGTTGATCTCGCCCCATCCCGTGGCGTAGTTGGGCACATTGTCGGGGCCGGGAGCAGGACTGCCCCCGGTCGCGTAGGGGATCGGCGTTGCCGTCTCCTCGATGATCGTCTCCGTGGTGGCGTAATCGCCCAACAGGCAGGGAGCAGCGCTCCACATCAGCGCGACCAATCCGGCAACATGAGGGGCAGCCATAGAGGTGCCGCTCATCCCGCCGTAGGTGGCGTCGGTACCGGTACCATAGGCAGAGCGGTTGGTGCCCGGCGCCACGACCTGCGGCTTGAGCTGCGGATAGCCGCGTGGATTGACCGTGTCGGGGTCGTCGGTGGGTCCCCAGGTGGAGTAGATGGCGTACTGACCATCGCTCGTGCCGGTGGCGCCGACCCCCGTGACGTTACCGGCCCGCGCCGGGTTACCCACTGTGTTCAGTCCAGGCGGCGAGGAATAACCGCAGGCGCCGGCGTTGCCGTTGGAGAAGACCGGGTAGATCCCCGCGGCATGCCAGGCCGTCAACACACCATCGTACCAGTCATCATAGACTTGCCCGCAGTCGCCCCACGAGTTGTTGACAATGTGCGGGCGTAGGTCCGGATCGGCGTTGGCCCCGGTCAGATCCCAGGGCGCCGCCATGAACTGCCCGCACTCGAGCAGTTGGGCATCGATGTCGCCCCCTTGAAAGGACTTGCAGGCGATCCACTGGGCGCCGGGGGCCATCCCGATCCGGTTGTCACCGCCATCATCTCCCACCATGGTCCCCATCGTGTGCGACCCGTGGTTTTGAGAGTCAGATGGCGCCGTGGTCCCCAGATAGGGATCCCACCAGTTGTGGTTGTGGTCGAAGCTGCCGCCGCCCAGGTTGCCCCGGTACGGGTTCACCAGCGCGTCGTGCGTGTAGCGGACGCCGGAATCGATATTGGCGACGACGATGCCCTGCCCTGTATACCCCATATCCCAGACCTGGTCAGCCAGGACGTGCTGGAGGTTGGATTCGATCGCCGTCAGCGTCGCGCTCGGTCTGATGTCCACCGGTTCGTGGAGGATCGGCGCACGCCGGGCGCGCAGGACCGCGATCTCCGGGAAAGAGGTCGCCAACGTGTTGGCGGTGCTCAAGTCGGAACGCTCCACCACGATCACATTATCGATCCAGAAGGACCGGTACGGCACCCCCCGCGCCTCCAGGTAGGCGCGCACCCCTTTCTGGGAACGATCAGCCGTTTCCTGCAGCGCAGCGACCGCGTAACGCCCGCGTGCCTGCCAGTCGAGCTTGGTGGCCGGGGTGAGGTCCGGCGCCTCACGGAAGTAGATGAGGTAGCCGGCGGAGCCTTCGGCCTGAATCTGAGCCACGAGCTCGGGCTCGATCTCCGCCGTGACAGGTGCCGCCGCAAGCCGCTGCGTAGCACCGGTGGGCGCCATGCTGAAGAGCATGGCAACGATCAGTACGACGTGACAGAAGCGTAATCGATAGTCCATCTTGGGTTCCTCTTGAGATGATGAGCTTGAAGTAGACTGGGTTAGATGTCGGTTAGTCCTACCGCCGACATCACTATAGGCCCCGCCAGACGGCATGTCAAGCGGCTTTGGCCTTGTTCACCATCTTGTCACAGACCTGATGCCCATCGGATATGCACGAACCCAACATGAGTAGAGAGGGAGGACGGGCGTCCTCCCTCTCCGTGCGTCGATGTGTGCCGACGACTAGGGGGTAGCGGTCTTCATCACCACGGGCAGGATCACGCGGTAGAGCCGTTTCATAGCAAAGCTCGCCTCATCGGCGCCGCCTCCCGCGTTGTCGGACGTGAACTCCACAGCGTTAGTGATCGTGGTATTGTAGAGCGCCTCGTCCTCCTCCACCGTCGCGGTGAAGGTGATGGTCAGGGTCTCATCCTTGGCGAGGTTGCCGCTCCACGTGATCACGCCCGCATCCTCCTCCGCGGCATCGGCGTTCACCACGAAGGCGTCGAAGACCACACCCGCGGGCAGTGTATCCGTGAGCACGATGCCCATCGCGGTGGCGTCGCCCTGGTTGACAAGCTCGATGGTGTAGGTGACTACATCACCCAGCTCGACGTCCGCCGTCGGCGTGGCCGTCTTGCTCACGTAGAGATCGGGTACGAGGATGAACGTCGCCGTCACCATGGTGTCGCCCGTGATCGTGACCGTCGTCACGTCATCCGTCCCGGTCGCATCACCGCTCCACCCCGCGAAGGTCCACCCCGGATCTGCCGTCGCCGTCAGCGTTACGGCGTCGCCGTAGCTGTAGACATCCTGCTCCGGATCAGCCGCTACCACGCCTCCGCCCACGACGTCCACGTCCAGCGTGTAGCCATTGACCACGAGTGAGGTGGTGGCAACCTGCTCGGTGCCCATGTAGCTGAGCTGAGCCGTGTTCGTGATGACCTGCCCAGCTTGCCCCATAACCAGAGCGCTGAACGTGATGGTGACCTCTGCAGGGGGATCAACCTCCAACATCACGTCATCCACGAAGAAGTTGGTATTGGAGGTAGGATCGTCGTGGATATAAGCCGCGAAGGTCACATCTCGAGCCAGCCCGTCGGCAAGAGCGCTTACATCGGCGGTGATCTGATGATAGCCTCCGCCGTACACACTCACCTCGGCAGCCGTCGCAGTGAACACGACCGTATCGCCCAGACGCACCTCAAACCAGTCCAGATCCGGGCTTGTCGCGTTCGTACTTCCTATCATCAGCCAGAAGCTGAGTTGGGCGATGCCTCCGTTGGGAATGGTCACTGTCTGCGTGAGAACCGCATGCTCATCATCGTCGCCACCCATCCACACACCATAGACACCTGTCCGCGGTAGAGTCCCGTCGATCAGATCCCACCCGTTGCTTGAGTACTCCCCCCAATAGGGGTTCGGCGTCCCAAGCTCGAAGCCACCATCCTGCACCACATCCATCGCGGCAGTAGCGCTCGCCGGCACGACACTCGTCGGATGCCGCGGGGCCACCGCATCTATCCTAGTGATCGAGACGACGTCTTCCTCTATAGCACGCCCACTCACGACTGCAGGCGCGCTTGACGTGTTAGCCCAGTAGACTGCGTTATCGTCAGCATCATACCATGCGGTACCGTATGTGGCTGACAGGCTATCGGCGACGAACTCCACGCCATCAGGTAGACGATCAGACACCTGCGCCGAACCGAAGACTCCGTCTATCGTCTCGAGACTCAGCGTGTAGCTGATAGCCTCGCCCGTGTCAGCGGTTGCGGGACCATCCTTCCCGAGTAGCGCCGGGATGTTGAGCTGCACCGGGACAGCGAGCGTCACCGGGTAACCTTCGACATCGAGCGTCTCAGTGACCGTTCCGCTCCAGCCAAAGCCGTCGAGCACCTCGAACGTCTTGGTGAGCGTGTACCACGTACCGGCTA
This sequence comes from Anaerolineae bacterium, assembly GCA_040774145.1. Lineage (GTDB taxonomy): Bacteria > Chloroflexota > Anaerolineae > B4-G1 > SLSP01 > PWVB01. The sequence continues at coordinate 655 of JAXGUU010000262.1, read as the reverse complement.
CGCCGCCCTCGACCTCCCAGGTGAGCATATCGATCACAGGCATCACGTCGCCGAAGTCAGCCTCAGCGGCGTGCAGCTCGACGATGCCGTCCCAGGCCTCCACGACCGTGAAGGTGATGGGATCGTTGGATTCCACGCTCACGTGATCAACGAGGGTGACCGTGTCACCGGGCACCACGTCGTGTAGGCCGGGGGTGAACGGTCCATCGTCGTTGATCCAGACTTCTTTCTCCCAGGTGGGTTCGGGGCCAAAGACGCGCAGTTCGTCCGCTTCCAGCATGAACCCAAAGCCCTGCGTCTCGACGTAGGCCACGTTCGTGTAGTAGCCGGGCACCACGCCCTCCAGCTCGACGGTGATGGTATGAGCGGGATTGGCAGCTGTGCCCTCGATGACGACATCATCGATGAACCAGTCGTCAGCGCCGTAGCCTTCGTAGCGGAAGGCCAGGTAGACGTCCTGACCTGCATAGGCGCTCAGGTCCGTCGGCCCCTGCTGCATCCAGGTATCCTCAGCCAGAGGAACATAGTCGGTGATCCAGGTCCAGTTCGTGGGAGGCGAGTCACAGTCGCTGCTGCACATCCACAAACTGTGCGTATCCCAGTCACCGGACCAGTTGACGCTCTCCCAGAAGGTGAGTTCTGCGTCATTCGGGAC
>JAXGUU010000261.1:0-5943 GCA_040774145.1 Anaerolineae bacterium | reverse complement strand
TCATCAGCTCTCCGTGCAGCTCGAGGCCAACGATTGGGAGGGCAACAACTACAAGTTCCCGCACACGATCCCCGTGGAGGTGATCGGGGCGAGTACGGGCGAGGTCACGGGCCGACCCAAGGTCGTGATCGAGCGTGCCGAGACGGAGCCGGCGATGCTCGTGCCCGGCGAGCCCTTCTCGCTCACGCTCCGGCTGGCCAACCGTGGGAGCCGCACGGCGGTGAACGTCTTCGCCTCGGTAGCGTCGAGTGAGCTGGCGATCCCGGCGAGCGGCGGAGACACGGTCTACGCCGATCTGATTCGCATCGATGAGGTGGTGACGATCACGCTCCCGCTGGTGCTCGGTAGCGTCGACAGCGGCGGGCGGCAGAGCATGTCGATCGCGCTGGCCTACAGCGACTACAGCGGCGGCGGTCACAGCGAACAGCAGGCGATCGGCATCGACGTCAACACCAGCCTGGTACGGCAGCCGCAGTTGATCATCGAGACCTATCATACGACGCCGGACTTCATCGCGCCGGGCGACACGTTGACGCTGACGATGCGCCTGGCGAATGTGGGCGGCGGGGATGCGGAGCGCGTGACCGTGGCGCTGGGCGGCGAAGGTGGGGCGGCATTGGCGCCTTTCGTTCCGCTCAGGGCGGGGAATGTCATTTTCGTCGATGCGATCTCCGCGGGCGAGGTGGTGGAGCTCTCGCGTGAGTTGCTGGTGGACGGGGCCGCCGACGCCAAGGCACACACACTGCCGATTCAGCTGTCCTACGATGACTCCAGATCGACCCGCCACCAAGAGACGCAGCGGCTGAGCATGATCGTGCGGAAGCGCCCTGAACTGCAGGCAAGCTTCTACCGCCCGCCGGATCTGATGATGGTGGGCATGCCCGGGATGCTGTCGCTGGAGCTCCTCAATGTGGGCCGCAGCGCGGTTAACATCACCGAGATCTCGCCGCTGAGCGATCAGCTGGAGCTGCGGCTGGAGGGCCTCCCCTTCGTCGGACCGCTGGATCCGGGGGGCTCGGCGCCGGTCGATCTCTCCGTGACGCCACACGAGTCAGGCGAAGCCGAGTTGGTGCTGTCGGTGAGCTACCGCGATGACTTCAACCAGATCCAGGTGATCAGTCAGACCCTCACGGTCGAGGTCCAGAGCGCCCCGGAGATGCCGGGCGGCGTGGACGGCCCCTATCCGGAAGGGCCCGGCGGCAGGCCTCCCGAGGAGGCTGCGCCTGAGACCCTGTGGCAGAAGCTGGGTCGGGCGCTCAGGGGTTTCCTTGGCCTGGGGAGCTAAGCGCGAGGAGAACGTGGGATGCGTTTGCGAGATCTAGCCCGCCTGGTGGCCGGCAATCTGAAGCGCATGAAGGGCCGCGTGATCATGACCGCGCTGGGCGTGATGATCGGCACAGCGGCGGTCGTCGTTCTGGTCTCGCTGGGTGCGGGCCTGCAACGCCAGGTCACCGAGAGCCTCGGGTCGGGGGGCGGACTGACGGAGTTGCGTGTGATGTCGTTCCAGGAGGGCCCGGTGATGGTGGCGCCAGGGGGCGGAGTCATTCAGCAGCAGAGTGACGCGCCGCGTCTGGATGCCGAGACCCTGGACCGGATCAGAGAGCTGCCCTATGTGAAGGCCGTCTACCCGCTCGAGTCAGCGCAGTTTGGTGGGATGATGATCTATGGCAAGCTGCGCGGATACGGACAGATCGTCGGCGTGGAACCGGAGATGTTGCAGACGCTCGCGGTGGCGCAGGGGACGACGGAGCTGTTCCGTGGTCAGGTCGTGATGGGTGCCAGGGTGCCGAGCAACTTCTTTGACTATGAGGCGATGGAGCGGGGCGGAGGACGGGGTATGGCTGTCCCTATGCCCATGGAGACCGAGGCGCCGGATCTTTATCAGGAAGTAATCCAGCTTCAGCTTCAGCGGTTCAGCCAGGAGGATGGCACCATGACGGAGAAAATGGTGCGCTTCCAGGTGGTGGGCGTCCTGGAGCAGATCGGCTGGCGTCATGACTACACGGTCTACGCCCCGCTGCGTGACGTGATCGATTACAATAGCTGGGCGCAGGGTCGGCGCCGCGATCCGGAGCGCGATGGCTATCAAGAGGTCCTGGTAGAGACGACGGGGCGGGCCCAAACGCTGGGGGTCGAGCAGGAGATCACGCAGATGGGATTCACGGTCTATTCGGAGCGACAGCAGATCGAGGAGGCCAACTCCTTCTTCCGGGTGCTTCAGGCGATCCTGGGCGGGATCGGCGCGGTGGCGCTGTTGGTGGCGGCGGTCGGCATTGCGAATACCATGCAGATGGCGATCCTAGAACGGACGCGCGAGATCGGTCTGATGAAAGCGATCGGTGCCTCGAATCAGGCTGTGATGGCGGTCTTCCTCGCCGAGGCGAGTGGGATCGGTTTGCTCGGCGGCGTGGCGGGTGTGGTCGTGAGCGCGATCCTGAACGGGGTAGTCAACGTGGTCGGCCGGAGTCTCTTGGAGAATCAGGGCAGCATCTTTGGACCCGGATCCGCGACGGCGATCACGCACACGCCGCTGTGGCTTCCCATCTTCGCCGTCGTCTTCTCGGCGATCGTAGGGATTGTGTCAGGAGCCTACCCTGCGAGCCGGGCGGCACGGTTGAGTCCCATCGATGCGCTGAAGTACGAGTGATCCCCTAGCGAGGCGCCGAGAAGAGGTTGCCATGGACTTGGGTTGTGTGAAGCTGATCTACTATTCGCCGACACGTACCACTCAGCACGTCCTGACGGCCATAGCAGAAGGGCTGCAGGGGGCATCGCTCGTCGACCTCGATCTCACGATGCCGGATGCGGCAGCGCGACTGCTGCCGCCGACGGAGGAGGACCTGGCGCTGCTGGGCGCGCCTGTCTACGCCGGGCGCATCCCTGCACCGGCGGCGCGGCGGCTCCGGCGGCTGGAGGGCAACGGAACGCCGGCGATCCTGATCGTTGTCTACGGCAACCGGGCCTATGAGGATGCGTTGCTGGAGCTGTCGGACCTGGCGATCCAAGCGGGCTACGTGCCCGTGGCCGCCGGGGCCTTCATCGGCGAGCATTCGTACGCCACCAAGGCGACGCCGATCGCCCTCGGTCGCCCTGACGAGCAGGACCAGGCTCAGGCGATTGCCTTCGGGCAGGTGGTGGGTGCGCAACTGCGCAGCCTTGGTCGGCTCGAGCGCCTGCCAAGACTCAAGCTGCCCGGACAGCGGCCCTACCGCGAGGGCGTGCAGCACCGCGATGCGGCGCCGACCACGCGCACTGAGCTGTGCACGCATTGCGGCATCTGTGCCGACGTCTGCCCGGTGGGCGGGATCAGCGTCAACGGCGATGTGCACACCAACGGTCACGCGTGCACGCTCTGCTGTGCCTGCGTGAAGGCGTGCCCCACCGGGGCCCGGGTGATGCTCGATGAGGGTGTCCTGCGCACGGCACGTTGGTTGGCGACCGAGCACGGCGAGCGCAAGGAACCGGAGATCTTTCTGCCGTAGGCGACTTGCCGTTCCCCTCTCTCGCATCGCGCGACAGGATGCATCCGCTCAGCGAGGCGCCTCCATCCAGGCCGAAGACGGCCGTAGGGTGTGGCGGGCTCGCTCTATCGTTCTCAGGAGGTGATGGATGGTCCGCGACCTCAAGCAACTGGTTAGCGTGATGACGCTGGAGGAGAAGGCCTCGCTGTGCTCCGGGAAGGACGCCTGGAGAACCAAGCCGATTGAACGGTTGGGCATTCCGGCCATCATGATGGCCGATGGGCCACACGGGCTGCGCAAGCAGGAGGGCGATGCGCCTGCGTTGGACGGCACGTCGGCACCCGCGACCTGCTATCCTTCGGGCGCGGCGCTGGCGGCCGGTTGGGATCGTGACCTGCTGGCGCGCATCGGGCAAGCCCTCGCTACCGAGGCGCAGGCCGAGGGCGTGAGCATCGTGCTCGGCCCGGCGGTGAACGTGAAGCGCAGTCCGCTGTGTGGGCGCAACTTTGAGTACCTCTCCGAGGATCCCTATCTGATCGGCGAGTTGGCCACGAGCTACATCCGCGGCATGCAGGAGCAGGGCGTCGGGGTATCGATCAAGCACTTCGCGGCGAACAACCAGGAGACGCGGCGCATGGTGATCGACGCGATCGTCGACGAGCGCACGCTGCGCGAGATCTACCTCCCCGGCTTCGAGGTCGCGGTGCGTGAGAGCCGTCCGTGGACGGTGATGTGCGCCTACAACCGACTCAACGGCACCTATTGCTCGGAGCACCCGTGGCTCTTAACCCAGGTGCTGCGCGACGAATGGGGATTCGAAGGTGTCGTGGTGTCCGACTGGGGTGCGGTGAACGATCGCGTGGCCGGCGTCGCCGCCGGTCTCGAGCTGGAGATGCCGGGCAGTGGAGGCATCAATGATGCTGAGATCGTTGAGGCCGTCCGCTCAGGCGCTCTCGACGAGGCCGTGCTCGATCGCGCTGTGGAACGGCTGCTTTCGATCATCCTCAGAGGCGCCGAGGCCCGTCGACCCGAGACGATCTTCGACCCGGAGGCGCATCACGACCTCGCTCGCGAAGCCGCGGTGGCGTCCACGGTGTTGCTGAAGAACGCTGACGAGGTGCTGCCCCTGGACCTGCGGGGGACGATCGCCTTCTTGGGCGGGTTCGCGCGCGAGCCTCGCTATCAGGGCGGCGGCAGCTCGCACGTCAATCCGCGGGCGATGACCTGTGCCTATGACGAGGCGCAGCGGCTCGCCGGGGAGGCGGCGACCCTGCTGTACGCTCCCGGCTACGACGTCGCCACCGGCGAGGTCGACCCGGCACTGATCGCTGAGGCGCGGGAGACGGCTGCGATCGCCGATGTCGCCGTCGTCTTCATCGGGCTGACCGACCCCTATGAATCCGAGGGATACGACCGAACCCACCTTGACCTGCCGCCCAACCACGTGGCGCTGTTGGAGGCCGTGTTGGCTGTGCAATCGCGCGTCGTGGTGGTCCTGAGCAACGGCGCACCTGTGGCGATGCCGTGGCTGGAGGCCGTGCCGGCGGTGGTCGAGGGCTACCTGGGCGGACAGGCAGGCGGGGCTGCCCTCGCCGACGTGCTCTTCGGCAGGGCGAACCCCTCCGGTAGGCTGGCGGAGACCTTTCCCGCGCGGCTTGAGGAGACGCCGCCCTACCTGGACTTCCCGGGTGACGCCACCGGGGTCACCTATAACGAGCGGCTCTTCGTCGGTTATCGTTACTATGACGCGCGCGACCTCACGCCGCTCTTTCCCTTCGGCCATGGGCTCTCCTACACGACTTTTGACTACAGCGATCTCGTGGTCGATCGGGAACGGATCGACGATACGGAGGTGCTCACGGTCTCAGTAACGATCACGAACAGCGGTGCGCGGTCCGGCGCCGAGGTCGTGCAGCTCTATGTACGGGACATTGAGGCCTCGGTGATCCGACCGCCGAAGGAGCTTAAGGGATTCGAGAAGGTACGTCTGGGCCCCGGCGAGAGCAGGGCGGTCGCGTTCCGGCTCGACAAGCGCGCTTTCGCCTTCTGGGATGAGGCCTTGGGCGATTGGCGGGTGGAGAGCGGTGATTTCCAGCTCCTGGTGGGGGCGTCCAGCCGCGACATCCGGATGACCGCGACGGTCACGGTGACGTCGACGACGGTCGTGCCTGTGGTCTATCACTGGAACAGCACGCTGAGCGAGATCGCGAAGCATCCTGTCGGCAAGCAGTTTGTGGCGGTGGTGAAGAGGCCGCTGCAGGCATCGCTCGGACCCGCCAACGAGGATGATCCGCAGGCGCGGACGGTGGAGGCTGTGATGGCGGAGCTGCCGTTGCGCGCCCTGGTGCTGTTCGGTGGGGGGAAGTTCACGCGCGAGACCGGGCAGCTCTTGCTCGACGTGATGAACGGCAAGCGGAGCCCGCTGGCGTTGCTCAGCTTGCTTAAGAACCTCGTTCCCTAGGGACGGCGCGCCAGGCGGCGC
>JAXGUU010000260.1:0-5992 GCA_040774145.1 Anaerolineae bacterium | reverse complement strand
TGGTCAGGTGCTGTCGTTGGTCAGCCTGCCCACCTTTGATAACAACATGTTCAGCCGGCGGCTCGACCTAGAGGAGTACAACCGGCTGCTGCGCGATCCCCATCGACCTTTCATTAACCATGCCATTGCCGACCAGGTGCCGCCGGGCTCGATCTTCAAGATCGTGCCCGCTGCGGCTGCGTTGCAGGAAGGCATTATCAACCGCTTCACGACGATCAGCTGCCCGGGTAGGATGTTCCTGCCGAACCGCTTTGCGCCCGATGACGCCTCACTGGCGCAACCCTTCTATTGCTGGATCGACCTGCAGTATGGCCATGGTCACGGCCCGCTCAACGTGGTCGAGGCGCTGGCTCAGTCGTGCGACATCTTCTTCTACCAAGTCGGCGGCGGCTTCGAACCCGCGCAGTTCGTCGGCCTCGGCGTGGAGCGGCTGGCGGCGTATGCCACGCAGTTCGGCCTGGGGCGTGCCACCGGCCTCGATCTCCCCGGAGAGGCGGCGGGGCTGGTCCCGACGCCGCAGTGGAAGCGCCAGGTCTACCAGGAGACGTGGACGACGGGTAACACCTATAACCTCGCGATCGGTCAGGGCGATCTCCTGGCGACGCCCCTGCAGATGGCCAACGCGCTGGCGGTGGTGGCCAACGGGGGCACCCTCTATCAGCCTCAGTTGATCCACCACATTGTGGACGCTACCGGTCACGTGATCCGCCCGTTCACACCGATTGTGCGAGATGTGCTCGATATTGATGCCGCGGTGTGGGCGATCGTGCGCGAGGGCTTGGACATCGCGGCATCTGAGGGTGGGACGGGAAGTCGGGCGCTGTTGACGGACCTGGGGATCAACCTCGCCGGCAAGACCGGTACGGCGGAGTACTGCGATGACATCGCCTGGGAAGCCGGACGGTGCGACGTGGCTGCTGAGGAGACGCTGCCGACCCATGCGTGGTATATGGCGTATGGCCCTGTGGAAGCCCCCGAGATCGTCGCCCTCGCCTGGGTCTACGATGGTGGTGAGGGGTCGGTGGTTGCCGCGCCGATCCTGCGCCAAGTCCTGGACTTCTATTTCCGCCGCGAACTCGGCCTGCTGGAGGTGGAGGAGGACGAGGGTGAGGAGGGCGAAGCGCCCGCCGAGGGGCTTCCCGATGCAGAGCTTCCCATACCGGTCGAGCCCGCGCCCGCCGTTCCGGTCGAACCGGTACCCGAGGCGCCCGATGCGGAGCTGCCGGGACCCACGGAGCCGGAGCCCGTTGAGCCTGAGGTGCCGGACGCCGAGGTCGCTCCGCCGGAGGCCTCCGCGCCGGGCGAGGACGAAGCCGAGGATTGAGCGGGGGATGCCCGCCCATCGGGCTCTGGCGATCTGACGAACGATGCCTCTAGCGACCCTGCGTGATCCTCGCCTGCGTTCGAAGTCGCCGGCATGGGGCCTGCTCCTCGTCGCCGGCGCCGTCTGGGGCCTCGGCTTGATGCGCGTCCTGGCCCTTGAGGTGCACTGCACGCTCTGCTATGGTGTCCCGGGTGCGGCGTTGGGTGCTGTCCTCGGAACGGGACTCGTCGTTGCGGTAGGCGCTCCGCTGGTGGTGCGGGTATCCGGACCGGGCGACATGCTCCCCTGGATAGTGTCCCTTTTTCTGCCCCTCTACGACGTGCTGAGCGGGACCACGCTTCCGTGGCGTGGGCCGGTCCTGCTGCTGGGCAGCCTCGGTGTGCTCGGCCTGGGAAGCCTGCGGGCGTGGGCGCTCAGCCACCCCCGGCGGGAGTCGGGCGCGTGGCGCTGGGGCATGCGCTACGGTCCCTTCCTGCTCGCGGTGTTATTGCCCCTGGTCGTCTATCTGGTCGATGTCTCGCCCTACGTGGGCCGTGCGGACACCTTCGAGTTTCAGGTCATCGGTCCACAACTCGGCATCGCCCATCCGAGCGGTTACCCCCTCTATACCTTGATCTCCAAGCTCTTCTCCCTGGTGCCGGTCGGCACGATGGCGTGGCGGATCAACCTCTCCTCCGCGTGCTTTGCAGCGCTGGCGTCGGGGGTCCTCTACCTGAGTCTCGCCAGGGGCTCACCCCAACCAACGCACTCGCCCTCGCGTCTGCTCGCGCTTGCGGCCTCTTGGCTGCTGGCCTTCACGCCGACCCTCTGGTCACGAGCGATCGAGGCTGAGGTCTACACGCTCAATGCGCTGTTAGTAGCGTTGGGCCTTTGGCTAGCCGTCAGCTGGGCAACGGAGCGGATCAGCTCCGACGTGGCGTGGCCTGCCTTTGGGGCTCTGATCGGTGTCGCTCTGGCCTCGCACATCACCCTGGGCGCTTTGAGCTTCCTGGCGCCGGCAATGCTCTGGGCGCGACGGCGTGAGGCTCCGGGCGGACGCGCGTGGGCGGCGGCGCTGCTGCTCGGCGCGATGGGGCTCGCCCTCTACGCCTATATCCCGCTGCGCTGGCCTGCGGTGACCGGTGGCGAGCGAATGTCGCTGTCCGCTTTTCTGCGCTTCGTGACCAACGCCGATTCAGGCGGTGCGCTGCGCCCGCTGGCCTTCTATCACGATCCCGGGCGTTGGTCGCTGGTAGGGCGCCTCTTGCACGCACAGGTGGGATGGGTGGGGCTGGGCCTGGCGGGCGTGGGGTGGGCGGCGCTGATCTTGGCCTATCCGGCGATCGGCGCCGGTTCGCTGGCGGCCTTCGGCGCCTGGGTCTGGTTCAACCTGAGCTTCTATGTGGCCGAGCCGGACTATGCGGCTTTTCTGATCCCCGCCCACGTTGTGCTGCTCTTCTGGGTCGGCTGGGGCCTGCAGGCCGCCCGCCGCGGTCTGGTCGCGGTTGGGGGGGCGTTCGGCGGGCCGCTGATCCACGGGGGCCTCCAGGCTGCCCTGACCGTCGTGCTGGTGGGGACGGGTCTGCGGCAGCTCTGGGTGACCGGACCGACCCTGGATAGGGTGACCGAGGGGCGCGCCGACGAGGCCTGGGCGCGCTATGTGCTCGATCTGCCGCTGGCCCAGGGTGGAGCGATCCTGGCCGACAGCGAGAAGTTCCCCCCGCTCTACTATCTCCAGCAGATCGAAGGGCTGCGACCTGATCTGGAGATGGTGACGCTCTTCAGTGAGTCCCAGTACTGCGAGGCGCTGGCGGCCCGTTGGGCTGAGGGGCAGCAGGTCTATCTGGCCCGCTATCTCCCGGGGATGGATGCCTATGGCGTGAGTTCGCTGGGGCCCTTGATCGCGGTGGCTCCGCCCTCGATGTTCGCCGCCACGGCTCCAACCGGTCAGGTCGGGGTTGCCTTTGGCGATGCCTTAGTCCTGGCCTCGCACGAGCTGGCGACCGATGGGTGGTCTGACGCACTCAGCCACCTCACGCTGACCTGGCAGGTCACGGCGCCGGTCGCTGCGGACCTGGAGGTACGGTTGCGGCTGGTCGACCCTGAAGATTCGCGCGTTGTCTGGGAGCGCAACGACGGACGACCGGTGCGCGGCTATACGGCGACACCCGCCTGGCAGCCGGGCTGGGTCGTCGACGATTACCACGCCCTATCCTGGCCCGCGTGGTTGCCTCCTGGGACCTACCGGCTCGAGGTCGGGCTCTTCCCGCGCTTCGAGGCACGGGGGTTGCCGGTGGCAGGGACGGAGACCGACTGGCATCCGCTGCGTGTGATCACGGTGCCGGCACAGACCGCAGCGTTGCCGGAGACCCGGTCGATGATCTTCGCCCCGCCATCGACCCGGCTCCTGGCTGCTGAGCTACCCGGCACGATGTCCTCAGGCGCCGCGGTGGATCTCGACCTGGTCTGGTGGTGCCGCGAGGCGACAGGCGACACGGTCTTTGACCTCCAGTGGGTTCCGCTGGAGGATCGTGGCCCCCTGGTAGTCACCCCATTGATCGCCCGTGGTTATGCGGGGGCCACTGTGCGCTGTGGCGAGGGTATCTCGGGCGGCGCCTTGCGACCCGTCCTGCGACGTGTAACGCTGACGGCACCGACGGAGCCCGGCCCCTATCGTCTGGAGCTCTCGCGGCAGACTGGGGACCAAGCGTTGCGCTGCACCTGGCTCGGCGCGGCGCGCGAGCGTTGTCCCCTGGAGACGATCGAGGTGGTTCCCTCTGTGGGAGGATGGGCCAACTACGACGGGCGGCTATTGCTTCAGGAGGCGGCTTTCGACGCCACCGGAGTGCCCGCCGGCGGGCCGTTGGACGTGATCCTGAGGTGGCGCGCGCTGCAGCGCCCTGAGCGTGATTACACGGTCTTTCTACAGGTGATCGGTCCCGATGGGCGGCTCTACGGCCAGGTGGATACATGGCCGGTTCAGGGCGCGCGCCCCACGAGCGGATGGCAGCCCGCCGAGGAGGTGGTCGATCCCTACAGCTTCTACGTCGATACGAGCGGTCCCTCGGGGGAGTACACGATCATCGTCGGCTGGTATTTGCTGGCCGATATGTCTCGGCTGCCGGTGGTGGATACCACCGGGCACGCGGTCGGAGACCACACCACGATCGGCACGTTTATCCTGCCTTAGCCGCCCCTGCGACGCTGCAGATGATTGACAGGCGAAGGAAATCGTGTATTATTTAGCCAGCTAACTATTAGACGGCTAATTGACGTGGAGGCGACTGTGAGATCATTGAGACGGATGTTGGTGTATGTGGCGCCCTATGCGCGCGATGCCCTCCTCGCCCTGTTGCTGCTCCTGGGGGTGGTGGCTGCCGATCTGGGGGTGCCGCGACTGTCGCAGCACGTGATCGATCAGGGGATCGGCACAGGGAACGTGCGGGTGATTGTGGTGACCTCGCTCTTGATGATGGCTGCTGCGGTTGCCAGCGCCCTGTTTGCGATCGGCAACACCATCCTCTCCGTGAGGGTGAGCCAGGGGTTCGGCGCGGATGTACGGAGCGCGATCGTGCATAAGGTGCAGAGCTTCTCCTTCGGGAATCTGGACAGATTGCAGACGGGGGAGATGGTGGTGCGGGCGACGAGTGACGTGACCCAGGTGCAGACCATCGTGATGATGGGCCTGCGGATCCTGACCCGGGCGCCGCTCTGGCTGTTGGGAAGCGTGGTGATGCTGGCGTTGAACAGCCCGCACCTGGTGCCGCTGATGTTGATCCTGATGGCGTGTGTCTTGGTCCTGATCAGCTTCTTCCTCGTCCGCGCGCGCCCCTTCTTCCTCGTCGTGCAGGAGAAGTTGGACCGGCTCAACCAGGTGCTGCAGGAGAACCTTGCGGGTATGCGGGTCGTCAAGGCCTTCGTGAGGACCGACTATGAGAGCCGCCGTTTCTCGGGGGCGAACACCGACCTGATGGACCAGAGCATTCGCGTGACCCAGATGATGGCGTTTCTCTTTCCGACCATGAACCTGATCATCAATTTCGGCATCGCCGGGGTGATCTGGCTGGGTGGGGGGCGCGTCCTTGCCGGTCAGGGCACGGTGGGTGAGATGGTCGCCTCCTTCAACTACCTCACCTTCTCGCTCTTCCCTATGGTCATGCTCGCCGGGATGCTGGCGCCGCTTTCGGCAGCGGATGCTTCAGCCGGGCGTATCCTTGAGGTCCTTGATAGCGATCCGGAGGTTCAGAACCGGACCGGGGTCGCCCTCGAGGTCCCCGAGCATTTCCCCGGGCGGGTCGTCTTTGATGATGTCTGCTTCCAGTACAATGGTGAGGACTGCACCGAAGCCGTTCTGAATCACATCGATCTGACCGCGGAACCGGGGGAGCGCGTGGCGATCCTTGGTGCGACGGGATCGGGAAAGTCGACCCTGATCCATCTCATCCCGCGGTTCTATGACGTGAACAGCGGGCGAATCACGCTCGACGGCATCGACGTTCGCGATCTTCCGCTCGAGACGCTGCGCGCCCAGGTGGGCATCGCGATGCAGGAGGCGGTCCTCTTCGGGGGTACGATTCGCGACAATATCCGGTATGGAGCTCCCGAGGCCGGCGATGAGCAGGTCGTGGCAGCGGCTCAGGCGGCGCAGGCCCACGCCTTCATCACAGGCTTGCCGGACGGATATGATAC
>JAXGUU010000259.1:0-6001 GCA_040774145.1 Anaerolineae bacterium | reverse complement strand
GGATCATGCCCGCGCCGCCGTCGTAGACCATGGCCCAGTTGTCGCCGCCGTCGGTCGTGCGGTAGAGACTCGCGATGTCACCCGTACCGCTGCGGTGTGTGACGCCCGCGAGGGCGATGGCGGCGTCGGTGGGGTGGATCGCGAGTGCCGTCACGGCGGCATCGGTGAGGCTCAGGACCGCGCTCCAGCTCGCGCCGGCGTTCGTGCTGCGGAGCAGCGTAGCGGTACCGGCGTTCTCCCCGCCGGCCAGGACGCGATTCGTGCTCGTGCGTGCGATCTCGATGGCGTAGATGTCGGCGCTGCTTGTGAGAACAGTGGTGAAGTCAACGCCGTTCTCAGCTCGCATCACGGCGCTCTCGGCACTGCCGGTGATCCCGGCGTAAACCACGCCGCTGTCCTGGGGATGGACCGCCAGGGTCTCGACGCACAATCCCACCAGCCGGGTCCAGCTCGCTCCGTGGTCGCCGGTGCGCCACGCGCCATCGCAGCCGGCGGCGACGTAGAGCAGATCCTGGTTCTGCGGATCGATCTCAATGTGACGCGGCGCGGTGGTGGGAATCAGCCCTGTGTTGCGCGGCGTCCAGGTGAGGCCGCCGTCGTCACTGCGGTAGACGCCGCGCTCGCGGAAGCCGAGGTAGATGGGGGCCAGCCCACCAGGCGAGGCAGCGGCGAGATCGAGTGCCATCGACTGGATGACGTCGGGTGTCAGCTCGCCTCCGATCCGTGGGTCCCAGGTGACGCCGCTATCGGCGCTGACCGCGAGCTCGCGCCAATCGTCTGCGGCGTAGATGCGCGCGGGCGGGTCGATTGCCACGCGGAAGCCGCGGTCGTCGAAGACCTCATCCCAGTTCAGCCCCCCGTCTGTGGAGCGGTAGACCGCCTTGTTGGCCTGTGATCCGGCGAAGACGAGCGTGGGCGTGGTGGGATGCACGGCGATGTCGGTGAACTGCTGGCTTGTGCCGTAGGTGTCGCTGAGAACGGTTGTCCAGGTATCCCCACCGTCGGCGGAGCGGTAGACTGCCGCGTACTGCGTGTCTCCGACTTCGTAGTAGCCGCCCACGAAGAGCACGGTAGGTGTGACGGGGTTGATGGCTACGGCGTGGAAGTCCGCATTCGGAACCGTGTAGACCGCCGTCCAGTTGAGGCCGCTGTCGTCGGTTCGGAAGACGCGACCACTACCGATCCAGCCCACGCCCGGGCCAAGCTCCACGCCGGCTGCATAGGCCCTGGCCGGGGCGGTCGGGTCCATCGCGATGCTGCGGATGGAACCGAACTCCGGGGTGACGCCACTGAAGACCTCGGTCCAGTTGGCACCTCCATCCACGCTGCGCATGATCAGCTTACCTGCTCCGCCCTCACCGCCGGCATAGGCGAGCATCCCGTCGATGGCTAGCGTGTGCAGCGTGCGGCCTGTTCCGCTATCCATTGCCGCCCACGAGGTTCCCCCATTGGCGGTCAGGTAGATCGTGGTGTCGCTCCCGCCGTAAGGGCGGCCCAAAGCCGCAAGCAGCGTGCCCGAGACGCCGGGCCGCGCGGCGATGGCGTTGACCTGACCCAGTGGTCCACCGAGGGGTTGCCACAGATCCGTGAGCAGGATGTCGATGCCGCGCGTCGTGCCGCCGGGTGCCACCGTCACCGTGTCCGGTTGACCGTTGCCGTCGTAGTCGTACCAGGCGTAGGGCTCTTCACCGGGATCGTAGTTATAGTCCTCGTTGAGGTCGAGATAGGTGAAGACGTAGTAGACGCCCTCCTCGACGTTGTCGATCGCATAGGCACCTGCGACCGTATCGGTCCCCCCCGTCGCCACCGGCGGTGGGGCCGACTCCGCAGTCGTCGTGAAGACCGAGAGCTGAATGCCGATCCTACCGGGTCGATTGCCGTAGTAGGTCACGGTGCCGCTGATGCTGCCGGGCGCAGCCCGGACCAGTGGGACCAGGACAACCGAGCTGATGATGAGGAGTCCTGCAGCAAGAACGCAGCTGGTGAGGACATCTCTCAGGCCTGCTCGACTTACGCGTGGCTCGTTCATAGACTCTTTCCTCGCTTTGCTGTGGTCGCTCGACTCGACGGCTGTAGGTTGCAGGTCAAACGGTTCACTCGCCGGCGACTCGGCGGAACTGCGCTCGTACCCTGCGGCCAATATCGACGCCATATATTGAATTGGCGAGCGTGCGGCTGAGCCCCAGCACGAAGAAGCCCGCCCAGAAGAGGCTACCGAGATCCGCTGTGGTCAGCAGCGACTCTGTGAGCAGATGGTAGGCGCTCGCTGCGATCAGAGCCGTCACGAGCAGCAGTTGCGGAAGGGTCTCCTGCCAGTACCAGCGGTAGACGTGCTCCTTGCGGGTCACGCGGTAGACGGGTTTGCGGTGGGGGCCGAAGCGCAGCGCGATCAAGGTCGCTCGGGCGTAGACAGGTGCCATCCCCAGCCACGTCTGGCGGGCCCGCCACAGGTCCTCGTACGGCAGGCCTTCAGCAAGGCTGATGAGCAGCAACTCAATCGCTGCCGCCAGGGGCCAGAAATGGAGCGCGTAGCTGACATGCGTGGTGACCAGCGGATAGATGCCGAAGACCAGGGAGAAAATCGGTGTGATCGCGAAGACCAGAACGGCGAAGCTGAGCATGTAGAAGAACCCGAGCTCGGCGAATTGCAGGTGTTGGCGGAGCGAGAGCCCGCGCTTGTCGCCCCAGAAGGTGATGCGCATCGTGTCGATGGCCCAGGTGCCGCGTTGCTTGATGGCATTGGCCATATCCTCCGGTGCGGTCTGACCTATGGCACCTACCACGGGAAGGTAGGCCCCGTGCCAGCCACGTCGCAGGGCCTCGACGCCCGACTGCAGGTCCTCGACGAGGTTCCACGAGGGGAAGCCGCCGATATCCTCAAGTGCCTCACGTCGCCAGACCAGACCGGAACCGCAGGGGAAAACCGCGTTGGCTGCGTTTCTAGCGTACATCGCCTGGCGATAGAAGAGCGGTTCGAGGTTACCGAAAGGATCGCCGGGGCTCACCTTGGCCTCTTTGATCGTCTGAACATAGGCGAGCCGTTCATCCTGCTGAAGTCGTTGGATGGCGGAGGCCAAGAAGGCGGGATCACCCACGAGATCGTCCGCGTCGCGGGTTTCGATATATCGTGGTGCCTCGGGCCGGCTCTGAACCAGGGCCAAGGCTGAGTTCAAGTTGCCGGCTTTGGCCTCACCACGGCGTGCCGGGTCGCCGCGCAGCGGGGGCTCGTGATAGACGACGGTCGCCCCGCGATAGGTATTGGCCAGGCGAGTCACGACCTCGCGGATGGCCAGGCGATGACCATCGTCGCTGATGATCACCCGGAGACGGTCCTGCGGGTAGTCTTGCTCCAACACGGAGCGCGCCGTAGCCTCGACCATCTGAGCGGGCTCTCCATAGGTGGGGATGATCACGGCGACATCGACGGCCTCGGAGGCCGTCAGTGGCATCGTCGGCGTCACATCGTGCGTCCAGTGGTTGATGACGGTGATGACCAACATAGCGGTCATCTGCAGGGCCGCTAGGCCGAAGGGAATCGCCAGCCACGGCGCCTGCCAGTTCAGGCTGCTCAGGAGCCAGGGCACATACCAGACGAGCGTGAGGAGCGTCAGGATCCCCGCTCCACGAATCTTCCAGGCCTTCATGTCTAGGGCTCCTCAGTGATCGCCTGAACGACCGCCGGGTCGTCGGCCTGGACCGAGCGCTGAGCGGTCGTCTGCCAGATCACCGTCTCGACGGGGTAGCTGATGTAGGCGAAATCCGTACCGGGATTGACAATCGTGGTGACGTGGGAGTAGACGCGTGTATAGCCGGTGCATGCTTCCAGGGCCTCCTGAATCTCCGTCGGCCAGCGATAGGAGCCGCGCACATCGACGACCCAGTCATAGTCGCAGATGGCGGGCGCGGTCGGCTCGGTGAGCACGCGGTAGGTGTCATAGACGTCCCACGGCGTCAGGATGCGTCCCTCGGTGTAGAGCACTTGGGTGATGGGCCACGACTCGTTGATGAGCAAGGTGTCTCCCGGAACGACCCGCGCGGCGAGAAAGTTGGCGGGCCACGTCAGGTTGGGGAAGGCTTGGTCAGCCTGCCTGATCTGGACGAAGCCGACGGCCGCTAGAGCGGTTGTGATGGTCAGGGCCGCCAGCCGGTGCAGGATGGTGCTGCGATGCGCTCCCCAGAGCCTCGCCAAGGTCACCCCGACCAGGGGGTAGGCAAACAGATACCCCAAAACCAGGTGTTTGTTGGTGCCCACAGGATCCTGTGCCAGGATATGATAGATGGGCCAGATGCCGAGGCACGCGATGAGAATCGTCGCGACCTTGCGTCGATCTCCCGAGAGCAGCCAACCGACGAGCGCTAGCGCCGCCGGCAGAGCGCTGAGATAGACGATGGCGAAGATGATCACGCTCACGGGGACACCGAAGCCGGGCCGGTTCTGCAGTCGCCAATCAAAAAAGACGCCGATCTGGTCGCGCAGCGGGACGAAGACCGCCAGGCCCATGGCGCCCCCAACAAAGGCCAGCATCGGCACATCGGTCAGCCCGCGGTCGCCGCGCAGGTACAGCAGCAGGGCGACCAGCGGCAGGATCATCAGGCCGGTAGGGTACTTGGAGAAGACCGCAAAGGCGTAGGCGGCCGCCACGAGGAGCAGCCAGCCGCGATGGTCGCGCCGGGCCAGCTCTGTGATCGCCCAGAAGGCGACCGCAATCCCCATCAACGCCGCACCATCATAGACACCCTGGCGCGCCACGGCAACGAAGGGTCCGTTAAGGGCAAAGGCCAGGGTGGCCCAGAAGCCTACCTTGGCGTCGAAGAGGTTCGTCGCTGCCAGCCCTACTGCCGCCAGGGTGACTGTACTCAAGAGCACCGCAATCACTCGCGTGCCGACCAGACCGCCTAGTTGATAGCCGATGCCGGCGAGTACAGGCCAGAGGAGAGATCCGGCAAACCACGTCAGATAGCCGTCGGCGCGACCGTGCCCCTCCAGGGTGCGGATGCCGGCGGTGATGTAGATCCCCTCATCAAAGAAAGCGCCGTTGTACGTGAGCGTGAGCATGCACGCCAGAGCGAAGAGCAAAACCACACTCCATCGAGCTCGCGCATAGCGTGCCGCGCTCGGATCTACCTGTGCCGGCGTATTCATCGCGCGCTCAGGGCGTCACTTCGCCGCAGTTCTTGAGGGACGGGCAGCCCCTGAAATCCTGGATGGCCAGCTCCGTTACACAGGTCAGCGCCTCTTTGACGATGCCTGCCGACATCTTGGACTCTCCCACGCGCCGATCACGGAAGGTGATCGGGAACTCGCGGATGCGGGCGCCGAGGCGCTCTGCGTAAAAGACGGCGGCGACCTGAAAGCCATAGCCGCGGGCGCAGATGTCATACCAGGGGATCTTGTTCAGGAGGTCGCTGCTATAACAGCGAAAGCCGCCGGTGCAATCGTGGGTCTTCAGGCGCAGCATGGTGCGAGAGACGAGGTTGCCGCCGCGGCTGATGATGCGTCGCTTGAGCGACCAGTCAGGCGTGCTGCCCCCCTTGACATAGCGTGAGCCGATAACGAGGTCCGCCGACCGGATCTCCGTCAGGAACTGCGGTAGCGCTGAGGGATCGTGAGAGAAATCGCAGTCCATCTCGAAGACGTAGTCGTACTTCTCGGCCAACGCCCACTCGAAGCCGGCAATGTAGGTGGGCCCTAGGCCCAGCTTCGCCTGCCGGTGCAGCACGTGCACCTCGGAGTGGGCCCGAGCAAGGTCGTCGGCGATCGCGCCGGTGCCGTCGGGCGAGTTGTCGTCGACGACGAGGATGTGGAAGTCGGCGCCGAGCGCAAGGATCGCTTCGGTCAGCGGGGGCAGGTTCCCTGCCTCATTGTACGTTGGTATGACGATCAGCTGGCGATGCGGCGTGCTCATGGTTTGACCCCTCATTCTGATTACTAAATATTGAAGAACATTATAGTGTATTTATACGTCGGCGTCAAGCGCGGGTCGCGGCGTCGGAACGTGGG
>JAXGUU010000258.1:0-6028 GCA_040774145.1 Anaerolineae bacterium | reverse complement strand
GACGATGCTGTTCACGAAGTCGAGCACCTCGAAGTAGTCGCCGCCTCCGTGCCCGGCCCTCAGGGCGGCCTCCGTTGGGTTGCGCCACATCTCGGGGAGATAGCTCTCCTCCAGCGACTCCAGGGTGAGCCAGGTGTTGGGATCGGGGCAGAGGTCGGCGAGCCAGATCTTGTTGGGTTCAAGTTCGCTGCGGGCCGACTCGTAGCAGCCGGTCGTGCCCTGGAGGGCGTAGTTGGTCATCGCGTGGGGACGGTTGGAGAGCATATCGACGCGGATCTTGATGAGGCCACCTTTGGCGGTCTTGGCGAGCATCACGACGCTGTCCTGGTTCTCGTAGGGATCGCCCCGGGGATCGCGATAGTGGTGCCCGCTGCCCTCGCAGGCGACGCGGACGACCCGATCGTCCATCCACTGGAGCACGGGCCCCAGGCTGTGCGTGGGGTAGGTGATGCCGTCGATGCCGGTCTGCCATCGGCGTCGCCACTTGGTGATCTCGTTGAGGCCTTTCAGCTCGTGGAGGTACTCCCCCTCCGCATAATAGACCTCGCCGAAGAGGCCACGGCGCACCAACTCCTTAACCAGGACGTTGGCTTTGATGTAGGCGTAGTTCTCGGCCATCATATAGACGGCTTCGGAGTCCTCCGCCGCCTTGACGAGGGCCTGACACTCCTCAACGGAGACGCCCGCCGTGACCTCGCAGAGGACGTGGACATTGCGCTCCAGCGCCATGATGGCCTGCTCTGCGTGCAGGTGCATAGGCGTGCCGATGACGACTGCGTCAACCCCGGACCTGTCGAGCATCTCCTCGTAGTCGGTGTAGATCTGCTCTGCGCCAAGCGTCTTGGCAGCCTCGGGCAGGGTGTCCTCGCGGATATCGCAGACGGCGAAGATCTGAGTGGACGGATGCGCGTCGAAGGGGGCGCGGAAGCTGGCGCCACGTCCGACTGCGCCGACGATGCCGATCTTGAGGGTCTCTTCTGGGGACATATGGGCTCCTATGAGGTTCTTGTTGACGTTCGGATCCAAGGCGTCGTCATTCTGGCCCACGTCGCGCCAAAACGCAAGACAGGGTTATCGCAACTGACCTGCCGGGAAGCTCGAAGAGCCTCGCTGACCACAGAGAGGGCGTCGGAGGCTGAATCCGTGCGACGCAACGGGCCTGCTCGCTTCCCGGAAGATTGCCGAAATGCGATTGCCCTGAAACGCAGGGCGTTGCTCTGCCGCTCGCCTACTCTATAATGGTACGGGTGATGAAGAGAGCCGGCACTGCGTCGTGAGTGCCGGCGTGAACCAGGAGGTTGTCCACACGATGTCCTCTCCACTCAAAGCGATTGTGGTCGGGGCCGGACACCGGGCCCTGCTGTATGCATCCTACGCGGAGCACCATCCGGATGAGCTCGAGATCGTCGCGGTGGCCGATCCGCTGGCACACCGGCGCGACGAGGTCGCGCGGCGCTTCGGATTGCCGCCGGACCGTTGTTACGCGACGGCGGACGAGGTCGCGGCCCAGCCGAAGTTCGCCGACGTCGCCATCAACGGCACGATGGACCATCAACATGTCGCCACCTCGTTGCCGCTTCTGCGCGCCGGCTACGATCTGTTGCTGGAGAAGCCCTTCGCGACGTCGGAGTCGGAGATGTGGGAGCTCGTTGAGACGGCGCACGCCCATGGGCGACGGGTGATGATCTGTCATGTGCTGCGTTTCGCGCCTTTCTACGCCGCCATCCGCCGGCGCGTGCTCGAGGGTGTGATCGGCGAGATCCTGAGCTTGGAGACCGTCGAACACGTCTCCTACCATCATATGGCGGTAGGCTACATCCGGGGGAAGTGGGCCCGGCGCCGGCACGGTTACGCGTCGATGCTGATGGCTAAGTGCTGCCACGATCTGGACCTGCTCGCGTGGATGAAGAGCGGCGTTGCGCCGAGCGCGGTCGCGAGCTTCGGTAGTAACTTCCAGTTCACGCCCGACAAAGCCCCTGCGGGCGCGGGCACGCGCTGCCTGGTGGATTGTCCCATTGAGCCCGACTGTCTCTATTCGGCCCGCAAGCATTATCTCGACCATCCGGACCGCTGGGCGTTCTACGTCTGGGATAGTTTGGAGCACCTGGGTTCACCCACACTGGAGGACAAGGTCGCCTCCCTTAAGGGAGACAATCCGTATGGGCGCTGCGTCTGGCGGTGCGATATGGAAGTGGTCGACCACCAGTCCGTCGTGGTTGACTTCGTCGATGGATCGACCGCGACCCACTCGATGGTCGGCGGTGCTTCCAAGCCGATGCGGTCCATGCACCTGATCGGCACTCACGGCGAGATCGAGGGCGTTTTCGAGGAACAGCGGTTTGTCGTCCGGCGGATCGACCCCCGTCCCGAACGCGAATATGATGAGGAGACGGTGGATCTGACGCTTGGTGATGACCTGCATAGCCAGACCGGAGGTCATGGCGGGGGCGACCTGGCCTTGGTCGCCGACTTCGTACGTGGGGTGCGCGGTGAGGCGCCCTCGATCTCGACGACGAGCTTGGATGACTCGGTGGCGGGCCATCTCATCGGCTTCTCGGCGGACCGTGCGATGGAGGAGCGGCGGGTGATCTCCCTGATCTAGGCTCTTGGTCGCCGCTCAGTTCATGGTAAGATGGTTTTCGGATCTCGCGAAGGTCGGATTTAGGTATAGAGGAGGCACCATGCGCTACGGCTACTTTGACGATGAGAACCGCGAGTATGTCATCACGCGCCCCGACACTCCCCTTCCTTGGATCAACTACCTCGGGTCGCAGGCCTATTTCGGCTTGATCTCCAACACCGCTGGTGGCTATTCCTTCTATCGGGATGCCCGGTTGCGGCGCATCACCCGCTACCGATACAACAATGTGCCCTTTGATGCCGGCGGGCGCTATATCTACGTGCGCGATGATGCCGACGGCGCCTTCTGGTCGCCCTCCTGGATGCCCACGCGAACCGACCTGGATGCCTACACATGCCGCCACGGGATGGGCTACACCGTGATCTCATCGTCGAAAGACGGTATCGAGGTGAAGGCACGCTACTTCGTGCCGCTCGATGAGGACCTGGAGATCTGGCAGGTGACGGTGACCAACCGGCGCGATACGCCTGCAGATCTCTCCCTCTTCTCAGCGGTGGAGTTCTGCCTATGGGATGCCTGGGACGATGCGACGAATTTCCAGCGCAACTTCAACATCGGGCAGGTAGAGATCGAGGATGAGGTGATCTACCACAAGACCGAGTACCGCGAGCGCCGCGATCACTTCGCCTATTTCGCCTGCTCGGCACCGCTCGCCGGGTTCGACACGCAGCGAGAGGACTTCCTCGGCGCCTACCGCGGCTGGGACGACCCCATCGTGGTCGAGCAGGGCGCGTCAGCGAACTCGGAGGCGCTCGGCTGGGCGCCGATCGGATCGCACCACGTAAAGCTGTCGCTCGCTCCCGGGGCCTCGCAGCAGATCGTCTTCGTGCTGGGCTATCACGAGAATCCCAGGGACACGAAATTCGATCCTCCCGGTTCACAGCGCGTGAACAAGACGACGGTCAAGCCCATCATCGCTCGCTACCTGCAGCCCGATGTCGTCGATGCGGCCTTCACCGCGCTGCAGCACTATTGGGACGGCATTCTCAACGTCTATCAGGTGCAGACACCCGACGTCCACACCGATCGTATGGTCAACGTCTGGAACGCCTATCAGTGTATGGTCACCTTCAATATGTCGCGCTCGGCCTCCTTCTTCGAGTCCGGTATCGGTCGTGGATTGGGCTTCCGCGACTCCAACCAGGACCTCCTCGGTTTCGTCCATCAGGTGCCGGAGCGGGCACGCGAGCGTACCCTGGACCTGGCGGCGACGCAACTCGAGGATGGGGGCGCCTATCATCAGTACCAGCCCTTGACCAAGCGGGGCAACGACGCTGTCGGCGGCGGCTTCAACGACGATCCCGCCTGGCTGATCCTGGGCGTCGCAGCCTACCTCAAGGAGACCGGCGACTGGTCGATCCTCGATGAGTTGGTCCCCTACGATAACCGACCGGGCACCGAGACGCCGCTCTATGAGCACCTGCAGCGCAGCTACCAATTCACGCTGAATAACCTCGGCCCGCATGGTCTGCCCCTGATCGGGCGGGCTGACTGGAACGATTGCCTCAACCTCAACATCTTCTCCGACGAGCCGGGGCAGTCCTTCCAGGTCGCTCCGCTCAAGAAGGACGGCACGGTGGCCGAGTCGGTCTTCATCGGTGGCCTGTTCAGTATGGCGACGAAGGAGCTCGCCGGTATCGCCGAGGCACGTGGCGCGGCGGATGAAGCTGCGACCTATCGCGCTGCCGCGGACCGGATGGAAGCCACCGTCTGGGATCACGGATGGGATGGCGCGTGGTTCCGGCGGGCCTACGATGCGTTTGGGGAGCCGATCGGCTCGGCCTCGTGTGACGAGGGCCGGATCTTTATCGAACCCCAGGGGATCTGCATCCTCGCGGGGATGGGTCTGGACGATGGTCGCGCCGTGCAGTGTCTGGACGAGGTGGGCGCGCGTCTGGCGACCGAGCACGGGATCCTGCTGCAGCAGCCGGCTTACTCGCAGTACCAGGTCCGCCTCGGCGAGATCAGCTCCTATCCTCCCGGCTTCAAGGAGAATGCCAGCGTCTTCTGCCATACCAACCCGTGGATTATGATCGCCGAGGCCCTGGTGGGGCGCGGGGATCAGGCGTTTGACTACTATACGCGGATCAACCCGTCGGCACGGGAGGAGATCAGTGAGCTGCACCGTTGTGAGCCTTACGTCTACGCACAGACCATCGCCGGTCGTGATACACCCAAGCACGGTGAGGCCAAGAACTCGTGGCTGACCGGCACGGCAGCGTGGAACTACGTGGCGATCACCCAGTGGATCCTGGGTATCCGCCCAACCTATGAGGGGCTGGAGATCGCACCGGTGATCCCGACGAGCTGGAGCGGCTTCACGGCGACGCGGGTCTTCCGCGGCACCACGTACCGCGTTGCGGTGGAGCGGCTGGGACCCGGCAACGAGGTGTCACTCGTGGTCGATGGCGTACCCATCGCGGGTACGGTGGTGCCGCTGCCGCCCAAGGGGACTGAGGCGGTTCAGGTGGATGTGAAATTACGTTGAGAGAAGGGTCGGTAGAAGCATCATGAGGTTGGAATTGGAGCGTCGAACGATACCTGAGTTATACAAAGGAGACCACACCGATGCAGATCATTGATGCAGATACTCACATTGCTCCCACCGGCGGCGACTTCGCGCTGGAGGAGCATCTCAAACGAATGGAGCGGGCGGGCGTCGACAAGACGCTCACCTGGCTGAAGCCGGACTATGAGGGAATGGGCATCGAAGGCCACAACCGCTACGTCTATGACGCTATGCGGCTCTATCCGGACAAGATCCTGGGCTTCGGTTGGGCCGATCCCACGGTGAGTGTGGCCCACGCGAAGAAGATGGTCAAGGTGTGCACCGAGGGCTACGGCTTCTATGGCGTGAAGCTCAATGGTGCACAGAATAACTACACGATCGACGATCCTGCCCTGGCCCTGCCGGTCATCGAGGAGATCGCCAAGACGGGCAAGGTGCTGGCCTTTCACATCGGGCCCGACGCCTACGAGCGCACGCATCCGTTGCGCGCGCAGAAGGTGGCCCAGATGTACCCCGACCTGCAGATCCTGATGGTGCATATGGGGATGACCGATTGGGACATGAACTGCGCCGTCGTTGAGGTGGCGCAGGCCTGCCCCAACATCACCCTGATCGGTAGCGCGACCGACGCGAAGGCGGTGGGCTATGCGATCGAGCAGCTTGGCCCGGAGCGTGTCTGCTTCGGAACGGATGCCCCCTTTCGCCGTCCGCACGTGGTGCGGGCGTGGTATGAGGCGCTGCTTGAGGATGAGCTCACCGAGGACGAGATCCGGCTCGTGATGGGCGGCAACATCGTGCGCCTATTCGGGCTCTGATGCTTATGTCGACACCCCTCAAAGCGATTATCGTCGGCGCCGGACAGCGGGCGCTGATCTATG
>JAXGUU010000257.1:0-6093 GCA_040774145.1 Anaerolineae bacterium | reverse complement strand
TGATGGCAGATCGCGCCGCTGCCGTCGAACATCACGAAGTTCGGAGGTTCTTCATCGATGATCCGGTCAACTCTCTCCACGGGGAAAGCGATGGGCAGGAAGCCGCTCCCCGACATAATCGGGCCGAACATGGCGGTAGCGGCGCCTGCTGCTGCCATCCGGTTCCGGTTGAGGATGCGCATGAAGGATGTGGACTCGGTGATCATCGTGGACACCTCGACACCGGTGGTGCCGTTGGGGACCGTGCCGGTACCGACGACCCCGAGTCGCACGTTCTCATTGTCCACATACTTCACGTACCACGCCCAGACGCGACCGTTCTCGCCATCGGCGGCAACGCTATTCTGTTGCGCGTAGTCAAGCACGGCTGTGCGAACCTGATCGTCCAGTCCAATGGTGGGGTTGCAGCGCTGACTGGCAATGATGCGCGCACCGGCGAGGGCGGCGGCATCGGCGCCGTTCTGTGATTGGCGACGCGCCTGGTACAGGCGCCCGCCGTCGATCGCCAACCCTGTGATCGCGAGCAGGGCGATCATCGCGATGGCTACCAAGACGATGGCTTGTCCACGTTCGTTTCTCATCTCATCCTCCGTCTGTTTGGGCAACCTATGGATCGTGTCTGACTCGGGTGGGCCTCAGTTGCCCCCGATCACGGCCTTCACGGCCTGCCCGCGGAGGGTCACCGTGCTGTCGGGGAAGAACATCGTCGCCACAGGAGTGTAGAAGGTGAAATCGTAATAGACAGTCATGGTCACGGGCGTTCCTGCTGCCGGCGGCCACGTCGCGAATTGCGGATCGTCGACATCGCTTTCTTCCAGTGTGATCAGGGCGGAGGTTGCCGTAGCCGCGCGGCGCTTTGCCTCGGCCCAGCGACTGGGGTCCGGAAAGGCGGCGGCGTAGATGGCGCCCTCGTCCGCCGCGTCGTAGAGCGAGACCATGACGTAATAGACGCGCCCGAAATCTACCAGCCCCAGGAGGATAAGTAGGAGGATAGGCAGCACAAGGGCTACCTCGACGAGACTCTGACCACGTCTATGGGCAGGACGCTTAAGTTGTTTCATCTCATGTCTCCTGAAGGGCGCTAACGCAAGCTGACGACGCCGGTCTCGGCGTGCATCGTGATACTCACTTGGGCGTCTCCGTAACGTAACGACGCGTTCCACACGGGTTCACCGGATCTTGACTGCAGCAGGAAGTGCGCCTGGGCGCCTGGGTTGGCCTCCAGTAGCTGGTCTCCCCCCGCTGCGAGCAGCGAGAGCCACACGGCATCGGCGCCGAAGGTCGGTGGGAAGCTACCCAGGGTGGCGGGCACGATGGGGACGGGCCTGGGCGGTACCCATCGCACCTGTCCATCACTCACGGGCACTGAGACCAGCTCGCCAGTGCCGGGCGAGTAGTAGGTGAAGCTCCAGGCCACCGGTGGGTCGACGACACTGCGCCAATCCGGTGGGGCGATCCAACTACCCTCGGCACGGATGAGGACCACGTCGTCACGCCAGCTGCGTGCACGGGCGTCGGCAAGCACGGCGGAATCCTCAAGCGGTGTCTGCGACGTGATGAGTCCGTGTCGGGCGTTACTGAGGCGAGCAGCATCCTCTACATAGGACGGGTCGAGCAGCTGCCAAAGGTTGGCGCCAACGTAGACCAAGATCGCAGCCGCCGCAATGATGACGATGACCAGGCCGACGCGCACCACAGAGCTGCTCATAGGCGATCTACCTGCCTCGGAGGACCAGCGGCAGAAAGACGTGGTGAGATTCACTGATGTCGCCGCTTCGGTGAAAGACACCGTAAGGAACATAGCCGCTGGTTCTTAACTCATATTCTGCCCACGCAACATGGAGCAGTCCGTGACTATCGAACCCGATACTCGGGAAGATCGAGAGTCGATCATCACTCTCGGACGCGTCAATCGGCAACCCCCAAGCTATGCCGTCGTCGTAGGAGCACCGTAACGTGATGTTCTCCATACTCGTTGCCGACACTCTGTCATAGCCGTGCCAGGCGACACAGATGACATGCTCCTGCACTGCCAAAGCGGTGGTGGCTCGACTTGGAAATCGGCCGTTGACCATGACCGGGCGGTCCTCCGCATTGAGTCGTGTTGCCGTGGTCTGGTCCAGTGAACGGTGGAATATGTGTTGTTCGTCCGGGTCATTGCTTGGGCCGATCAGCTCTGTCCACGTCACATGAACTGCTCCACCCGATGCGGCCATGACGTTCGGCAATACAGCAGCTCGCTGATTCAGCGGCGAGACTCGTTGGGGATCAGACCAGACCGGTTGACCTGGTTGGGCCAGTTCACCCATCATATACCAGATGCTGTAGTCAACCTCAGAGAATGGCGGCGAGGTCAGGGGAAGGACCTGACGCTGCTCCCACGCGACGTACACAGTGTTCCCGTCAACTGCAATGGCGGCGTTCTCAACGCTGCCATTGAGAGCGTTGCTGGAGATCACTGTGCCGTTGGTGACAATCGCCGTGGGCGTGATCCACGAAGATGCTCCGAAGCCGCGACTTGTGTAGTATAGGTCGGACAGCACGCTCGTGCCGTCTTTTGAAGTTGCCACGGAATAGACGAGATGAAAGCGATCACTGCCGGAGACGAGGTGGGGCAGACCTCTTCCGTACACATCCTCGGCGATCGTCTGCCTTGCGCCACCAATCTCCTGCACGACCACCGATCGCGCAATGGAGCTGTCAGTTTGGTTGACGCCTTGCATCCATACAAGCAGCGATTGGCCGTTGCCGGTAGCTATGCTAGGCGCCCAAGCATGAAGTGGGGTCGCGATGCGTGTGCGATCCCATCCGCCGGCGGTCTGCTCCGCCCAGTAGATGCCGCCGCTGACCACGCCTGAAGCCCACGCGATCAGTGGCTGCTCACCAGCCGTCGTGAGACTCACACGATCTCTGTTGCGGACGTCATTATCAGCTGAGACGGAGGTGATTGCCCCCGCGCTCGTCCACGTTGCTGCGAGCACAGAGACCACGCCGATTGCAGCCAAAAGGATAGAGCTTATCAGCGGGTAGCAGATCCTCAGGAGCGAGTGTCGGGTCCTCATGGGGCGACGGCCTCCATCGTCACAAGGCGCAGCTCCACAGGTGTGAGCTCAGCAGCGATCTCGACGGTCTCCACCACAAGTGCGTACGCATCCGCCTCCCGGTATTCGCCTACGATTGTGTAGATGCCGTAGGCAACGTCGGCGAAACCAAAGCGTCCCTCTGAGATGGACCGGGTCGAGTCCACGAGTCGACCATCCTCAGCGTAGAGGTACACAGCAACGCCCGCGGCTTCTGCATCATCGATCCACACCCAGCCGGCGATGTTGCCCGTTGGGCCCTCAACAACGGTTGGAGGATCGGGCGGTAGGCCTTCCTCCGTAACGGTGATGATCGCGGTAGCGCTGATGTTGTTGTCCTCGTTGATCTCCTCAATCTGATCCCAAGCGTCGACCATCGCCGTAAGGGTGTGCTCACCGATGTCGGCGAACCCGTAGGGCACATACATAGTGAAGGTTATGGTAGAGCCGGCAGCGAGAGCATTGACGGCAACATAGTCCACGCTTGTCTGTTCAGTCAAGCTCATCTCAGGATCTGCATCGGCGAAGAGGTCGACCCAGAAAAGCGATGTCACGTGCGCATCACCGATGTTGCTAATGGCGACGGATAGATTGATGCGCTCGTAGGTTGTATGCGGGGGCACGTCCATCAGTTCCAGACTGGTGATGATCAGATCCGGGAGATCAGGCGTCTCAACGTCGCACACAGGGACCGATATCGTGGGCGTCCTCACCTGTACTTGATTGCTGTTGTTCTCAATATCCACACGAAGCGTATGTGGGCCGGGTAGCGTGACGTTGCGTGTGACTAACACGCTGAACGATGCGCTCGGCTTGCTGGCCGTGGCGGCGAGGAGTCCGTCCCAATAAACGCGGGTCACTTTGTGGGTGCTGTTGGAGAAACTGGGATTGTTGACGTGCACGCTGAAGCTTTGACTTCCCACCGGAAGGCATGTTTCGTCAATGTAGATGTGGGCCTCGGCGGGATTGGTCTGGACGATCGCGCTGTCCTGCTCACCGTACCCCTCCACGATAGCGGTGTGGCCCTCGACGAGGCCCGGAAGGTCGGCGAAGCGGAAGGCCCCATCTGCATCGGCTGCCACTGTGCGCCGCAGGCCGGTCTGGATGATGCGCAGCGTCAGCACGTGGTTGGGCTCCGCCTCGCCGGTCACGACGGTGTCGCCGGCGTAGACCGGCTCTGCGATGCCAATCGGACGGCGGTCTACGACCACTAGGTCCTGCGCTCCGTAGCCCTCGACGATGACGACGTTTCCGCCCAACAGGGGAGGACTGACGCCTGCAAAGCTGAAGCGACCCGAAGCGTCGACGGTCGCGGATGCCCGCCAGTTGCCGTTCACGCGTAGAGAGACCGTCGCGCCCGGCTCAGCCGAGCCCTGTACGAGCGTGTCGCCCGACCTGAGGGGGCGATCGATGACAATCTCGGTGGGCGCGTCGACCTCCTGGACGATGGTGCTATCCTGCTCTCCGTAGCCTTGCACGACAATCTGGGCGCCCGCTTCCAACGGCGCAAGGCCAATGAAGCTGAAGAGGCCTGCGCTGCTGACGGTTGCTGTGCCCCTGACTACATTGTCAACCAACAGGGTGACATCCTCACCTGGCTCGGCGCTGCCCGTGATCTGAGTCTGTCCCGCGATGACGGGTCTAGCGATGACGATAGGGTTCGGTTCGTCAGGCGGGCTGCCTGGGCACGGGACTGTGAAGGTCACCGTTCGTGAAGTGCTGCTCTGGTGGCCATCTACCCTGATGGGGTAACTCCCATCGCTCACGTCCTGGACCGATATCTGAAAGCTGAAGGTCTCGCCGCTGATCCCTCCCTTGTCGATCCTCCGATTGTTGTTGAAGTAGATGTTCACATGGTTGTCGCTGGTCCATCCGGTGCCGGACACGGTGATCGTCTGATCTCCTGCGGGACCGCAGGTGGGATCTATCGCGATCTGAGGGCCCGATGGCGGATCGCTGGGTGGTTCGCTGGGATCGCCGTCGCCAGGGTCTGTGGGCACACCGGGCGGCGCCACTCCCGTCGGGGGCAGGCCACTGGAAAGGAGTCCGACGCTCTGGACCGTACGCGCCGCCTGGGTGTTGAGGTTGATCACTCCGACCAGGGGGTCGAAGAACGGGGTCATCGGACGAATGGGGTAGGTGACCTGTACCAGTACGCGATCACCCACGGTCACGGTGTCCCTGTCACGTGCTGCTCCGCCAGGGCCCGCGTCATAGGTGACCTCGACGGAGAGGTCGGGGTCGCCCTCCGAAATCAGGAGCGTGTGCTCGATCGCGCGATCGTAGATGCCGCCTTGGTCGCGGGGGTTGGTGATGCCGTAGCGGACGCCCTCGCGGGCGGCGTTGAAGAGGTTGCTGTAGATGAGCAGGATGCGCCCGAACTCAAAGATGCCGATCAGGACCATCAACAGCAGCGGCAGGATGAGTGCGAACTCCACCAGCCCCTGTCCGACCGAACTGCGACGTTTGGGTCTTGACATAATCCCCTCAACTCTCTCTTGCATGGGTTGCCTCGGATCGGGCGCGACGCCCCAGACGACGGCGCCGGATGGCTCGTGCTACGCCCCGGCCCAATGACGCGACCACGGCCAAGGACACGATGGTCGCGGAAAGTACCTTCCCGACGCGAGTCTGCACCGTCTGCGGACGGCGCGTCTGCGGACGGCGCGTCTGTGGACGGCGCGTCTGTGGACGATGCGTCTGGAGACGTCGGTCGACATCGGCGAAAACGCCGCTTGCAGCTCCCTGTCCGGCGACGGCAGCGAGGAGCCGGGCTCGCCCGAACGTGAGCCCGCCGGGCGGTGGGGGCACGGGCTGACGCAGCGCCGCCTCCAGGCGGGCTGCGGTGTCCATCAAGGGTGACCGTTGATTCTGCGTCATCTTCGACTTACCGGGCCTCCAGCCTATCTCGTAAGGCAACCAGTGCCCGATGCTGCAGCGCCTCAACCGCGCCGACGCTCTTGCCGATGATCTCCGCGATCTCGCGGATCTTGAGGCCCTCGCCATAGCGCAG
>JAXGUU010000256.1:0-6121 GCA_040774145.1 Anaerolineae bacterium | reverse complement strand
GACCACAGCCGGATGATCGGGGGGCTGGCCTACAACCTCAAGTTCAACAGCAACCTCTTCGAGTCAAGCGACGGCTACGCCGGTCTCAAGTCCCTGATCCTCACCTACCTGCAGCGCGGGGGCTTTGAGGTGCAGGTGAACGTCGTGGATGCCGATAAGCTGAAGGCGGCGCGGACCCATCCCGAGGCGTATCGTGACCTGATCGTGCGCATCGGCGGCTATGCGGATTACTTCACGCGGCTATCACCGGAGATGCAGGACGAGTTGATCCTGCGGACGGAGTTTGGGGAGTTCTAGGAGGTTGTATGAGGGATAGGTTGGCGCTGTTAGGTGGGCCCAAGAGCGTGACGCTGCCGGTCGACGACGCCTGGCCCGTCATCGGTCAGGCGGAGATCGACGCGGTGGTAGAGCTGATGCGCCGCGGACAGATCTCGATCGGCGACGGCTCCGGCCCCATCGGCGAGCTGGAGGTGGCGTTCGCCCGCACTACCGGTGCGGCGTTTGCGCTGATGCACAACAGTGGGACGTCGGCCTTACACGCCGCCTTCTATGGGGTGGGGGTGGGGCCCGGTGACGAGGTCCTGGTGCCTTCGTATACCTGGCACGCGACGGCGGGCGCCGTCGTGGCGGCGAACGGCGTGCCGATCTTCTGTGAGAGCGATCCGTCGACGCTCAACCTCGATGTGGACGATGCTGCACGGCGGATCACGCCACGGACCCGGGCCATCGCCGTGGTCCATATGTGGGGCAATGTCGCGGATATGGATGCCGTGATGGCCCTGGCACGCGCCCATGGCCTGGCGGTCGTCGAGGACTGCTCCCACGCTCACGGCGCGACCTGGCGCGGCCGACACGTGGGCACGATCGGTGATGCCGGCGCCTTCAGCCTCCAGGGGAGCAAGGTCCTGGTGGCGGGCGAGGGCGGGATGCTGATCACGAACCGGTCCGAGGTCTATGATCGGGCGCTGGTGCTGGGTAGCCACGGGCGGATCCAGTATCACGCGCACGACGAGGCTATCCGTGAGTTGACGACGGGTCTGGGGTTCAAGTATCGACCTCACCCGCTCGGCGCCGCGATCGCCCTGGCACAGTTCGGGAGGCTGGAGGCTTACAATGCCGGACGGCGCGCGAACTACGAGTATCTGATGGCGGGCCTGCAGGATCTGCCGGCGATCGTGGTGACGGTGACGCCGGAGGGAGGGGTGCGCGGCGGCTACTATGGCACCAGGTTGCGTTACGATAGCGACAAGCTCGTCGGCGTGGCACGAGGTACGCTGCTCAAGGCGCTCCGTGCAGAGGGCGTGCCGTGTGACATCGAGCGCTATCCGCTCCTGCACCTGACGCCCTACTATCGTCAGCGTCAGCGCGCCTACGACGGCTATCCGGCGCCCGTGGCCTCCGCGGCGTTCCCGAGCGACCCGTATGCGCCAGGTGATCTACCTGCTACGGAGGCCTTCCACGAGCAGCTCCTCGCGCTGCCGGTGCTCACCGAGCCGCAGCTCCCGCTGCTGGACCAGATCATCGCGGCGTTCCACAAGGTGATGGCAGGGACCAACGTCGAGGAACTACGGGACGCTCAGGAGCGTGGAGATCCGGTGCTCGATGCGGCGGACTAGATGCCGGCTGCTCGCGGCAGCGTGTTGGGGCTGCGGGGCAAGAGGCGAAAGGGGCAGGCTGGGTTGTGGCTGATGGACTGATTCTGACGGCGGATGCTGCATCTGGTGAATGGGCGCTGGCTGAGGTGATGGCGGCGGCTCCGGGTGCTCACCTCTCGCGGTGGCTTGCACCGGGCGTGGGGTTGGTGACGCTAGCGACGGATTGGACGTCGTTGGCGTGGCAGCTGCGTGTGGCCCCGCCGATCTTCTGCCGGCATATCTGTCCCGTTCAGGTGACGGTGGAGCTGGCGCGGGAAGCGGCTGACTTGGAGACGTTAACGGCTGCAGGAAGCGGGTTTGTCGACGATCTGGACGTCACGCGCCCTTTCTCGGTGCAGACGCGACTGCTGGGCAAACGATGGCCCTACGGTCCGTACGACGTCAACACACGGCTGGCGGAGGTCCTCGCCCGGAGCGGGGCGCCTCTGGACGTGCGCCGGCCCGCGGACGTGCTGTCGGTGGTGCTGGCGCAGGACCGGGCCTATCTGGGGCTTTCGCGCGCCGATGACAATCTGAGCGATTGGGCCGGCGGTATGCGACGCCTGCGGCGCGACCCTCAGCAGATCAGTCGGGCGGAGTTCAAGTTGGTGGAGGCGTTGGAGGTCTTCGGCCTGGATCCCGCCGGCACCACGTTGGCGCTCGATCTCGGCGCGGCGCCGGGCGGCTGGACGCGCGTTCTGCGAGGCTACGGCGCCCGCGTCGTCGCCGTCGATCCGGCGGACCTGGCGCATACGATCCTGCAGGACGCCGGCGTGCACCACGTTCGGCAGCTCGCTGAGGCCTATCTCTCGACGACGGACACGGTCTTCGACGTGATCCTGAACGACATGCGCATGGATGCACGTGACTCCGCGCGGGTGATGGTCGACGCCGTCGGACGGTTGCGGCCCTCAGGGTGGGCCGTGATGACGCTCAAGTTGCCGCAGGATGCTACGGTAGCGACGATGGAGGCCGCGCTGAAGATCCTGAAGCGCAGCTACGACGTGATCGGGGCACGGCAGTTGTTCCACAATCGCAGTGAGGTCACGGTCGCGCTGCGCCGGGCTGACCACACTTAGCACATGGGGAGGTGATGATGCCGATGACACCGCGCGAGGTGGTCGCGCGCACGATTCGCTTTGAGGGCGCCGACCGGCTTCCCTTCAGCTTGCCCGAACCCTACGGCACCGACCTGGCCTGGGTGGGGATGACGCCCTCGCCCGATGAGCGGCCCAGGCAGGGGGTCGACGAATGGGGCTGTGTCTGGGAGAACATCGGGGTCTCGAACCTCGGGGAGGTGAAGCAGGCCCCCCTGCAGGACTGGGCGATGTGGGAGCAGCTGCCCATCCCGGATATCCGTGAGCCGCGCCGCTGGCGGGACCTCGAGGGGGCACGGGAACGGGCCGGGGACAAGTTCCTGATTGCCAACGGCATCTCGCTCTATGAGCGGGCGCACTTCATCCGTGGGCTGGAGAACCTCTGGATGGACATTCATCTGGCCCCCGAGGCGCTCGGGCAGCTGATCGACGTGTTGGTCGAGATGAACCTCTATGCCGTCGAACGCTATGCCGAAGCCGGTGCCGACGGCTTCATGTTTTGCGATGACTGGGGGCTGCAGACCGGGCTGATGATCTCGCCCGCTGCCTGGCGCCGGATCTGGAAGCCGCGCTATGCGCGGGTCTACGAGGCGGCTCACAGGGCAGGGTTGTTCACGCTGCTGCACAGCTGCGGCGACATCACGCAGATCATGGAGGACCTGATCGAGGTCGGACTCGATGTGATCCAGATGGACCAGCAGGAGAACATGGGCGTCGAGCTGCTGGGCGAGCGTTTCGGCGGGCGGATCACTTTCTGGTGTCCTGTCGATATCCAGCAGACCATGGTCCACGGCACACCGGACGAGATCCGTGCCTATTGTCGGAAGCTCGTTACCACGCTGGGGCGCCCTGAAGGCGGCTTCATCGCGCAATGGTACGGTGATCCTGCCGGCGCGGGACACCGACCGGAGGCCATCACGGCGATGGCTGAGGAGTTCGTCAGGCTGAGTCAGGCTCACGGGACGGCGGCGGTCAGCTGATGCGCAAGGATGGGGTCCTGCGGCGCCCGTTTAGGGGGGGCGACGATCGTGAGAGGATGATCGCGTTGGCGCGCGCTCACTCGCACGAGACGGTGCACTACGTGGATCTCCCCTATCGCCTGAGCTCGTGGGCGCTGGACGACCCGGACAACGTCGCGCTGTGGACCGATATCGAGGGCCGGCTGGTCGCATGGGCGGTGATGCAGGCGCCCTTCTGGACCATCGACTACGCCTGCGCGCCGGGAGAGGCGGGGGAGCTTCACCGGCGCATTCTCGCGTGGGCCGATGGTCGCGCCCGACAGCTGCTGGGCACACGCTGGGGACACCCGGCTTGGTTCGTCAACGTCTTACGTGGTCAGGCGTCGCGTGTCCGTGACCTTGAGGACGCGGGCTTCGCCTGTCAGGCTGCGGTGCCGAAGGACCCGTGGTCGGATGTGCTGCTATGGCACCCTGCAGATGCGCCCTTGCCGCCGCCCAGCCTCCCTCAGGGCTTCGTGATCCGACCGCTGAACGGCGAGGATGAGGTGCCGGCTTATGTCGAACTGCACCGGGCGGTCTTCGAAAGCAGTGCGATGACGGTCGCGTGGCGCCGGCGAACGCTGAGCTGTCCCGGCTACCATCCTGAGCTCGACCTCGTGGTGGTGGCGCCCGATCGTACGCCGGCGGGCTTATGTGTGGGATGGCTGGGGGATGATGCAGAGGGCCGACGGGTCGGTCAGATCGAGCCTTTGGGGGTTCGTGCCGACATGCGCCGCCATGGCCTGGGACGCGCTCTGCTGGTCGAGACCCTGCAGCGCCTGCGCCTCAAGGGCGCGATCGGAACGATGATCCAGACCGAGGCCTACCGGGGCCCTGCGCTGGAGCTCTATGCTTCGGTAGGGTTTCGTGTGCTGCGGGGTGTGTGGATCTACCGCAAGGACTATGCCTGAGCCTGCGTGCCCGCACGGCGCAAGGTAGATGCTCTCGATAGGAGGGTGGGATGGCAGCGGAATCCTCTATGGGGCAATCGGTCAACGAACGGATCTACATGGTCATCCGGCAGGTGCCGGCGGGTAGGGTGACCACCTATGGACAGGTCGCCAAGATCGTGGGTACGGTCAGCGCGCGACAGGTGGGGTACGCCCTCGCCGCGGTGCGGCCTCAGATGCAGGTTCCGTGGCAGCGGGTGGTCAACAGCCAGGGCAAGATCAGCCTTCCCGGCAGCGATCAGCAGCGCCTGCTCGAGGCGGAGGGCATCGTCTTTGATGCCCATGGCCGGATCGATCTCAAGCGCTTCGGCTGGTCGGGGCCCGACGATGCATGGCTGGAGGCCAACGGCTTCGACACGATGTGGTTCTGGAGTCGATGACCACGCCACCGGTGGGCAGGGGGGCGTCGCTGCGGCTATCCATTTGCGCCTCTCGTCGACGTGTCTACAATAGGCGCTAGAGGAAGGAGGCGGTATGCCACGTGCGTCGGATCGCGTGTGTCTCGAGGGGGACCCGAATCAGATCGACTCGTTTGTCGCGTGCGTCGTAGCGGTGATGCATGCCTGGGAGCGACCGGTGAGTTACGATTGGGTCGCCGGTCTCGCGGGCATGGCCTTCTCGCCGGTCATGGATGCGCGTGAGACGTGTACCGCCTGGTGGATGGAATCGGGGTCGGATGCCAGGGTCGGTTTTCTGGGCAACGTCCTGGGCTTCACGGTGGATCGCGTGACACGGGAGGTGCCGTGGGACGACGGGGCGCGCGAGATCTTCTCGACCACAGGGCTGCTGCCGGAGGGCCACGAGGTTCACTTCGCGCGGCTGCGCGCGGCGTTCGACCGCGGGGATGCGGTGTTGCTGCGCACGTGGCCCGCTTGGAGCGTGCTCACGGGATGGGATCAGGATCTGGACGCTCTACCTTTTGCCACGGTGCCGGGATTTGAGGATCTCGTGAAGGGTATCTGGGGCCCAGCCCAGGCACAGCGTGCCTATCTGCTGAACCCGATTTCCGCCTGCTACACCCTGGAGAAGAGCATCGGCCTGGCGTTGCGTTTCGGGTCGCGCCTTGCCCGGGGACGTGGTCCCGATGATGAGTTGGCCTACGGCGCCGCACTCTACACCGCCACCGCCGCCCGGCTGGATGACGAGATCTTCTGTCCTTCGTGCGGTACGGCGGGAGATAGCTGTGCCCATCGCACCCTGATGCGCATGTTGGGTACGCAACGGAGCGCCGTCGGTTTCCTTGAGGACGCGCGCGCACTCACCGGCGAGGAGCTGCCGTGGGGTGAGGCCATCGGCTGCTTCGAGCGAATGGTCGAGGTCACCGGCGAGTACTGCAGTTGGCCCGCGTTTCAGGAGAGCTGGGATGACCCGAGCTTCCGCCGTCTGTTGCAGTCGGATCTCGAGCGCTTGTCCATTATGCAACTGGAGGCCGCCGACGCCCT
>JAXGUU010000255.1:0-6147 GCA_040774145.1 Anaerolineae bacterium | reverse complement strand
GTGGGGGTGACCTCCTTGGCGACCAACGTCGCTGTGACGCTCACCCAGTTGTGGGGCACCCCGGCGGTCCTGGTGGATCTCGCACTCATCTGCGGACAGAGTGCGATGCTGCTCAACCAGACGCTGCGCCACACCTGGGCCGATCTCGCGCCGATCCCGCTCGAGGATGTCACGGGGGATCTGGTCGAGCAGGTGCTGATGCCCCACGACACCGGGGTACGCACGCTCGCCGCCCCGCAGTCGTCGGAGATGGCCGAGTTGGTGACGGCGCCGACGGTGGAGCGAGTTCTGGAGATGCTCTCCGATGCTCATCCTTACGTGGTGGTGGATCTTCCTCACGACTTCCGCGAGACGACGCTCGCGGCGCTGGACGCAGCCGATGAGATCGTGCTGCTCTTCGCGCCCGACATGAGCTCCGTCTATGCTGCCAAGCGTGCGCTCGACACCTTCGCGATGCTCGACTATCCGCGAGAGCGCATCTCGCTGCTGATGAACTGGACCTTCGAGAAGCGCGGCCTAGCTCGCAAGAGCATCGAGTCGGCGCTCGGTGTGCAGGTCAAGTATGTGGTGCCCTATGCCGAGAGCCTCTTCGTTGAGGCGCTCAATCGGGGGATCCCCGCCGTGGTTCATCACGAGGGCAAGCCGCTGGCGGCACTCTTTGAGGATCTGGCCTATGACCTGAGCAGCAGTGACGACCGATCCGCGACGCCTGCGTCGCCTACTGCCGCCTGGAAGCGGCTGATGGGTCGCCGCAAGGGTTAGGAGGCCGCTGGAGGCGGACTGCGCTATGGATGGTTTGCCGAGAAGGTTCCTTGAACTTCTGCCGGATGCGGTGCTGCACGTCCGCGTGGCTGAGACAGCACACATACTCGCCTGCCATCCCGCTTACCTCCCGGAGGGGTTGATCCGGCAGGATATGGCCGGGCAGCCCGTGGCTGCGGTTCTGCCCGAAGGCGCAGCCACAACGCTAACAGCGGCGTGTCGCCGGGCCCTCGCTCAGCAGACACGTGTGTCCGTGGTCGTCTCGCTGCGCAGTACGTCCGGTCGTCCCTTGCCCCATTATCTTGAGGTGCATGTCAGCCCCTATGCCGGTGACGAGGTGCTGTGTCTGCTGCATGACATCACGGAGCAGCGCGAGGCGGAGCAGCGCCTGATCCGGCGCGAGCTCTATCTTTCGGCCCTGACCCAGATCAACCACCGTCTTCTCGCCGCCCGCGGGGATGAGCTGCCCTACTCAGAGGATACGCTGTCGCTCCTGGGATACGCTGCCGGCGCCTCCTTGGTGTACGCGCTTGAGCTGGCCGCATCCGACGCGGAGGGCCTTGACGTGCGAAACGGACTCGCCTGGACGGCTGAGGGGTATGAGACGGCGTTCGATGCGAGCGCGCCTGTGGCGTCGCTGGCGCGGCGCTTGCTTCCGCGATGGTATGCCCCCCTGCGAAGCGGTCGCCCGGTTCAGGCGTCGATCGCGGAGCTGTCGGCGGGTGAGGCCGAGATGCTCCGGCAGCAGGCGCCGGGTATCAAGGTGCTGCTTCTGCTCCCCGTCCTGGTTGAGGACAGGGTCGTGGGGCTGTTGGGCTTCGAGAACCATGGGCTAGAACGTCGTTGGGCGGACGACGAGGTGGGTATGCTGCAGGCTGCTACGGTCGCCGTGTCGTCGCATATCGAGCACACGCTCTACGTCCGACAGCTGCGCGAGCACGCTGAGGAGATTGCGCGGATGAACGTGGCGCTCGCTGAGGCTCGAGACCAGGCGCGGGTGAGCGAGCGCGCTAAGTCCGAGTTCCTGGCGGTGATGAGTCACGAGATGAGGACGCCGCTGAACGCCGTGATCTCGATGACCGAGATGCTGCGGCGGACGGAGCTCTCCGAGCAACAACAGCGCTTCGTCGACCTGTCGTACGAGGCCGGCATGTCATTGTTGGGTCGGATCAACACGATCCTCGACTACGTGGAGGTGCAGGCCGGATCGTTGGTGCCTCACGAGGTCATCTTCAGCCCGGCGGCAGTCGCCCAGAGTGTCGTTGAGCTCTACGAGGGGAGGGCCCAGGAGAAGGGGCTGAACCTAGGGGTGCATCTCGATCCTGGCCTGCCGGCGACGGTATTCGGCGATGCGATTCGCGTCCGGCAGGTGCTGACCGCCCTGGTCGACAACGCGGTGAAGTTCACCGATCGGGGTGAGGTGATGGTGCGGGTCGTAGCTGAGGCGCGCGCCGGCGAGCCGGCCTCGGATCGGGTGGTGCTGCGTTTCTCGGTGGCCGATACGGGTATCGGCCTGGATCCACGCGCGCGTGACGAGCTCTTTGAGCCCTTTGTCCAGGCGGACACGAGCTCCACGCGGCGCTACAACGGCAGTGGGCTCGGGCTGGCCCTCGCGAAGCGCATCGTCACCTCGCTGGGCGGCGACCTGGAGGTACGAAGCCGCCCGCGAGAGGGGTCCACCTTCTGGTTCACCGTAGACGTGGCCCGTAGCCCCGGCCCGGTAGCCGAAGGCGCTGTAGGGTCGGCGCTCACCGAGCGGGCAGCTCTCGGCGATGCCGTTCCGACCACCCCAGACGCCGAGGAGGCGACGGACCTGACGGTGCAGGTGCTCCTGGTCGAGACCAACGCCATTCTGCGGCGGTTGGCAGCGCAGGAACTTGAGCGGCAAGGGTGTCGGGTGTCGGCGGTGGCGACTCCCGCGGAGGCGCAGCGGGCGTTACGTGTGGTGACCTGCGTCGATGTGGTCCTGATCGAGCTACCGTCGGATGCGGGCGGCGCCCCGACGATCGAGCCCCGAGCCTTCGAGGGCCTGTTGGCGACCGTGTCGCGCGGATGTGCGGAAGGCCAACCCCGCCCGCTGTTGGTCGGCCTGACGGGCCAGCCGGGTCGTGCATCCCAGGCTGCGTGTGAGGCCGCGGGGATCGATCTCTGTGTGGCCAAGCCGCTGACCTCGACTGCCATCCGCGATCTGCTGTCGCGCCGCAGTGCCTGAACCCTCACGGCAGGCTGAACCGCAGATCCCGGCGCGAGGCCACGCTGTTTGACAGCCTTCCCCGATCACCTATCCTTAGGGCTTTGGCGGATATAATAACAGGAGCGGACATCATACGATCATGACCAAACCATCTCTGCAAGTTGTGGGCCTGGGCATGGCCACACTCGACGTCCTCTTGCGCCTCCAGGAGATGCCCACCTGGGAGCACGGTACACGACTGAGTGATTTCGGATTCGATGGCGGTGGGCCGGTCGGCACCGCCATGGTGGCGGCGGCGAAGCTGGGCGCCCGTGTCGGCTTTGTCGGGACGGCGGGCAACGATGCGGCTGCTGAGCTCAAGATGCGCTCCTTCTGTGAGGTCGGCGTCGACCTGAGCCGCCTCGTCGTACGGGACGTGCCCGAGGATCAGGTCGTTATCGTCCACGTCCACGCTGAGACGGGCGAGCGGGTCTTCTCCGGGGTCTCGCGCCCCTCCGACACACAACTACGGCCTGAGGAGCTCGACCGCGAGTACATTATCTCGGCGGACTACCTGCACCTGGAGGGCTACCACGCGACAGCCGCCCTGCAGGCGGCCCAGTGGATGCACGAGGCCGGCAAGACGGTGGTCCTCGACGGCAGCAAGACGAACGGGCCGGTCCGCGGCCACATGCGCGAGCTGGTGGGTCACGTGGACATCCTGATCAGTGGATCGGGCTTTGTGCAAGGGCTGACCGGCGTGCCGGACCTGAACGAGGCACTGCCCGCAGCGTTGGCGTACGGGCCGCGGATCGTGGTGCAGACCGAGGGAGCCGACGGCGCCTACACGGTCGCCCGGCGAGATGACGGCTCGGTGGATCGCTTTCACACTCCTGCCTTTGCGTGTCACGTGATCGACACGACCGGTGCCGGCGACGTCTTCCACGGTGCGTACATCGTGGGCCGGCTGCACGGTTGGGATCTGCGGCAGACGGCGACCTTTGCATCGGCGGTCTCGGCCCTCAAGTGTATGCGACTCGGGGGGCGCAAGGGGATCCCAACCTTCGACGACGTGATCGCGTTCCTGTCCGAGCGCGGGATCGAGCTTCCCGAATCAGGCCCGGGGGTCTAGTAGAGAGCACCTAATCCATGGAGGAGAATTGATATGCCACTCGTTTCGATTGGGGAGGAAGTCAAGCGCGCGCAGGCAGGAGGCTACGCCCTGCCGCTCTTTGACACGTCGGACGTTCAGAGCACTGAGGGGATGATCCAGGCGCTGGAGGCGCGTAACGCACCGGCGATGATCGCGCTCTACTCGGGTGTGCTGGAGCGGCCAAATGGGGTCGCACTTGCCGCCTACGTCCGCGTGCGCGCGTCGGAGGCGAAGGTCCCGATCTCGCTGATGCTCGACCACGGCTCGAGCTTTGAGCTGGCGATGCGCGCGATTGCCGCCGGCTTCACCGACGTGATGTATGACGGCTCCAGCCTGCCGCTGGAGGAGAACATCGCGCAGACCAAGGCCGTGGTCCGGGCGGCCCACGCCGTGGGCGTCTGCGTAGAGGCCGAGCTGGGCCACGTAGGTAGCGGTCGCGAGTACCAGAGCTTTGGGGCGCTGCGCAAGGGATTCACCGATCCCGACACGGTCGCGCACTTCGTCGCGGAGACCGGCGTGGACATGCTGGCGGTCGCCATCGGCACGGCGCACGGGCTCTACGACGGTGACCCCGAGCTCGACCTCGACCTGCTGCGTGAGATCCGCACCCGCGTCGATATCCCGCTGGTGCTTCACGGCGGATCGGGGTGCTCCGACGAGCAGTTTCGGGCCGCGATCGCTGCGGGTATCGCGAAGATCAACGTGGCGACGGATCTCTTCCGGGCAGCCGGTCAAGCGATTACCGATGCGGTGCACGCGGATCAGACCTCGTACTGGGCCTTCAGCAAGGCCGCGACTGAGGCTTTCGAGGAGCGCGCGGGTTACTACGTCGACCTCTTCGGGGCGACGGGCAAAGCGCGATAGCTGACGAGTAACGCAGCCCAGATTGAAGCGGTTCGATCCACCTAAACTGAAGGAGCTAATCTCATGAAGTTCAATAACAGGGAAGACATCATCCAGTTGACGCCGTTGTGGGAAGGGGAACGGTTCGAGGACGGACGCCCCAAAGTGCCCGATGACATCCTCCGCCGTATGGAGCGGGTGATCACGGAAGAGGCGTGGGCCGTCCTGTGGCGCCACGGCTACCACTTCCAGTTTGAGGGTGGCTGGACCCGGCTGCATCCGCACCGCAAGGTGGTGGGGCGGGCGGTCACGGGTGTCTTCGTGCCGCATCGGCCTGACCTGCACGACTACCTGATGGAGTATGGGCAGAACGAGGAGGGGCGCATCGGCGCGATGAACTCCTGGGTCATCGAGACGCTGCGTGAGGACGACGTGATCGTGATCGACCTCTTCGAGAAGGTCTACGAGGGTACCTATTCAGGTGCCAATCTCTCCACCGCCATTGCCAGCCGCACGAAGCGTGGGCAGGTGATCTACGGTGGCATCCGCGATGCGGAGCAGATCATCGAGATCCCCAACTTCGCGACCTTCTGCCGGGGGATGGATCCGACGCCCATCCGCAATGTGACGTTGGTGGGCATGAATGTCCCATGTCGTATCGGGGCCGCCACCTGTATGCCGGGTGATGTGGTCCTGGGGACGATGACGGGTATTCTCTTTATCCCGCCGCATCTCGCCGAGGAGGTCGTGGAGCACTCCGAGCGCACCCAGCTCCGCGAGAACTTCAGCCATCAGCGGCTCCGCGAAGGCATCTACAACTCGAGCCAGATGGATACGAAGTGGACCGAGGCGATCGAGGCCGACTTCGAGGAGTGGCGTCAGACGCACACCCTGGAGGAGTTCGAGCACATCGACTGGGACAAGCCCGAGAAGGGTGGCCCAGGTGAGGGCGAGGAGACGCTGCTCGGGTAGCCGGTGCCGCGTTGAGCGTGGCCGCGGACGGGTTGCCTGCCTTGGGACAGGGACGCCCGCGGCCCGCAGGACAAGAACAGGAGCTTGATCGTCGATGGGCTCCGGGGAGTGACAGATATGGGCGCATCTTTTCACAATCGGATTCTGCGGGTCAACCTGACGGATCGGACGACCTCGGTGGAGGAGCCGGGGCCGATCTATTTCCGCCGTTACTTCGGCGGCTGGAACGTGATCGCCGACGTGT
>JAXGUU010000254.1:0-6148 GCA_040774145.1 Anaerolineae bacterium | reverse complement strand
TTGGGCGTCGTCGTAGGGCTGTGGGCACGGTGGGCAAACCGCTGTTGGGTTTGTCCACCGTGTCCACAGCCCCGGGACACCCTGCCCAAATTCGTGGATTCTGGGCAACTGGCCCTTGACATCAACACAGTTGCTCTACGAGGCGGGGCCACGGATGCGGTGGTCTTGATGCGGATGGGGAGCTGTTGGGGGGATCCCCGCTAGTGCACCGCGACCTGCTCGTAGGCGAGGGCCGCGTCCACGAAGTGGAGCATCAGGCTCCCTTGGGCTGCATCCCCGGTCATCCAGGCGGCGCGTCCGTCGAGCAGGAAGGCGTCGTCACCCCGGTGGAGATGGTGTCGAGCGGTGATGAGCGTCGCCGGCTGAAGGGTGTTGCCTTGGTCGTCGATCAGCATCGCGTAGACGCCCTCAAAGGTCTCGGTGGTGGTCCCCGTGCGGTGCCATAGCTCCCACAGGACGACGTAACGGTCGTCACCCAGACCGACGAGCTTGGGTCGTTCGGCGTGGAGCTGTGCCGCGTCGGTGTAGTGGGTCAGCCAGCGCAGCTTGTTGGTCCGCTCCGTGCCGTTGGAGATGACGGTCAGGGTGTCCGGCAGACTCGGATCGAGGCTGTTGTTGGCGTCCCTGACCCTCACGATGGCCAAGTTGCGCGGCCCGTTGATGGTGCTGCCGGTGGCAGCGCTGCTCTCCGTCACGAACAGCGCCAGATAGCGATAGGCCGGATCGTGCTCGATGAGGGCGACGTTGCCCAGTCGGGTGCGCGTGTTGTTCTCCCCCAGCTCGCCTTTGATGTGGAAGAGCGGGTAGCTTACGTGATCGCGGCCCAGGACCAGGGTGCGCGGGTAGGCGTCACCGAGATGGTGTTCGATGATGCCCTCGCCATCGTAGAGCAGGCGGTGATCAAAGGAGTGGCTGACCCAGATAGATGAGGTGCGCACGACGGCGCCGGTGGTCGCGTTGAGCTGGGTGGAGAGCGCCTTCTGATGGCG
The DNA here is from genome assembly GCA_040774145.1 of Anaerolineae bacterium. GTDB lineage: Bacteria > Chloroflexota > Anaerolineae > B4-G1 > SLSP01 > PWVB01. The sequence goes on along the minus strand of JAXGUU010000254.1, from coordinate 5,159 downwards.
TGCGCCGCCGATGTTCCAGTCGGGTGCCGTGTTGATCGCGTGAACCAGCGCCACCTCCCCGCCCCCCACCGCCAGACGTGCCGATCCGAACGTCATCGGGTTGATGATCATCTCCGCCGTCGCGTTGAAGGCGTGCCGGGCGATGTCCAGGTCGATGTTATAGACGACGGTGCCCGCCGCATCGACTTTGACCACGCGGACGATGTCGCTCCGGTAGGTGTTGAGCGGCGGATAGTCGGCGTCGTCGTGTCATAGTCCTGCGCCAACACGTCCAGCGCTGTGCCGTCCGACGCCACGATGATCTCCGGCGTCTTCCCGTAGTTGGTGGCCCCACTCGAGGGCCCGACCACATCCCTGACGTTGGCATCAAATGGTTTCAGCTGCCAGGCGACGGGGATCTGCGGCGCCAGAATCAGCGGCAGGAAGACCCGTTGATCGCCCTGCATCTGCTGGGGCGTGACCACCATGCCGGCTATTGACGGGGCCCCGATGCCGCTCATCATGCCGACTGAGATCATCAAGGCGATCATCCCCAGACGGAGCATTCTGCTGATCACGCAGCCCCTCCCTTGTCGTGAGCCCTATTGCCGGCGTTCGGCCCAGCGGGCTTTCATAGCGCGCATCTCGTCGCTGAGGCGCACAGGCGCACCCGGACAGGCGCGCGCCGGGTCGTGGATCCAGTTCCCTTGCTGGTCGCGCAGCACGGGCAGGCGCTGTTGGGTGGGCGGCACCGCGGCGACGGGCGTCGGCTGCTCGGCGTACCAGTAGGCCACGCTGCTCATCTCGTTGGCCTGATGGTTGGCGTGACCGTGTTCGATGGTCACCTTGATCTCCTCCCGGAAGTAGACCGGGTTCTCGATGTGGAAGACGTAGCTGGTGTGGTAGCCTCCGATCCCGCGCCAGAGGTCGGTGCGTGCGGCGCCCAGGGTCCCTCCCTCGAAGATCGATGAGCCCTGGCGCAGGAAGGCGACCTCCTGCATCCCCCATGCCTGGCCGAAGTAGTCCTCCGTCCCGGTGCCGTGGAGATCCGGGGGCCACTTGTAGCCGTCGACCCAGATCGTGTCGTCGCCCTCGCCCCACCAGATGTCGGTGAAGTTGGTGATCGAGAGATTGCAGCCGATGTAGTGCCCGCGCCCGCGGGTCTCCAGGATGACGTAGTTGTTGGCCCAGGCCGAAGAAGTCGCCGAGCGGCACGGCGACGCTGGGGTAGGCGGCGTTGTCGTAGGTGATGCGCAGCAGGCACTCGCGGTAGTGGCGATCCTGGGTCATCCAGATGTGGGTGATCTGGGCCGGGCCGCGGATATCGGCCAGCACGGCGGTCTCGCCGGGTGCGATGATCCAACGGTCGTAGTTCCCCCCGTCGTGGTCCCACGACGAGACGCGACATGCCCTGCGGTCGCGCAGATGGGGCAGCGATGAGAGCATATCCGTGGTCATCGAAGGGCCTTACCTTTCTGTGCGTTGGTGCTGCCTAATAGGTGCAGCGGTTGGCCTCGTCGACAAAGGCCTGGATGTTGGCCGGGTCGCCGAAGAAGAAGTGGTCCGAGGGACAGCAGATGTAGCCGCCGTCGGGACAGGCTTCGTGACAGGCGCGGACGAGACGTGCTGCCGTCTCGGGCGTGCCCTTCTCGAACCCCGCGTTCTGGTCAAAACCGCCGATGAAGAAGAGGCGGTCGCCCACGCGGCGATGGGCCTCGGCAAGGTCGGTATCGGCGCCCATTGAGGGCGGGGTCATGGTCTCGAGGCCATCGGTGCCGTTCTCGGCGACGATCTCCAACAGCGGCATCAGCCCGCCGCAGAGGTGGTAGACGACCTTGGTCCCGGCCTCGTGGAGCGCCGCGATCTGGACCTTGTCATAGGGCAGGCAGAACTCGCGGTGCAACTTGGGGCTGATCACGGTCGACGAGCCGGCGCCGCCGCCGGTCTCGACGAGATCGAGCTCGATCCTGCCCGCCGCGGCGATGACGCTGAGCTTCTTCTGCAGGAGGGCGTCCAGGGCGCTATGCATCCAGCCGGGGCTGTCGATCGCCGCGTAGATCGCCTTCTCGGTGCCGATGAGGGTGCAGAGGTCCTGCCAGGGGCTCCCCTGGCCGAAGCCGAAGAAGCCGCCGCGCACGATGCCCTTGTCGCCGATGCGCTCTTTGGCGGCGAGGATGGGGCTCCAATCGACGGCGATGGGCACGGGGACGTAGGTTTCCCAGAGGGCGAAGTCGTGCTCGTTCTTGATGATGTACTCGGTGGTCCAAGCGGTGAACTCGTTGCGCTCGGTGGTCTGTGAGAGCGTGCCCTCAGGCGTGGTGATGATCTCCTGCGTGATCTGCGGTCCGAGCGCGTGCCGAGTGACCTGCCACTGTGCCAGGGCCTCATCGCTGTAGATGAAACGGGGTCCCTCATAGATCACCCAATCCATCCCCGGAAAGTAGGCGTAGGCTCCGTACTGGTCGCGCCCCTCGAGGTAGGTGGTGAGGTAGTAATCCATCCAGCCGTGGACCTGGCAGGGCAGGTGATCGGGCGTGCCGTTTTCGAGGACCGTCAGGAGTCGCTCTCGCGATGTCATGGTCGGCATAGTTCAGTTCTCCTTATGTGCTGCAGTGTGGCGGACGCGCGCCCGAAAGGGGCCGGGTCCCTAGCTACCCTTGTGCGACCTGCATGGCGATCCCGGCCCACTGCCAGAGGCGTTGGGGCTGATAGCGCACAGTGCTGATGTCCTTGAGGATGAACTCCAGGGGGGTGGCGTGGCGGGCGCAGGCGTCGCGGGTGGCCTCCAGATCCGCGCGAACCGCGTCGCCATCGAGCGCGTCCCAGGCCAGGAATGCGGGGCTGGGTTTGCGGGAGAAGACGAAGTCGCGCCCGATGCGCTCGGCGCCGCGCTCGACGCGGACCCATGGGCTCATCGAGATCTTGCGCAGGTTGGGGATCTCGCGGACGATGTGCATCTTGGTGTCGAGGGGCTCGCAGCAGCCGTAGTAGACGAGGCCGAAGCGCTCGTACCAGCGGTTGGCATAGTCCAGCTCGAAGGCCTGGTGCATGGCGGGTGAGACCGAGACGAAGATCTGCGCCATCCCCATCGTCCAGAGATCCTTGGCGCGCGGGCGCGCGGGATCGAAGCCGGGTGCGGGGAGCTCGTCGGTGTAGGCGCCGGTGCAGTGGATCAGGGACTGGGGCTGCCCGAGCAGCCCCTGGGCCTCGAGCTGATCGAGCATGCTGAGGTAGCCTTGCGTCACGCGGTCCATCAGCTTGTGGATGAAGTCGGGGCGGTCGACGAGGTCGAAGAGCGACGGTTCGACGCCGTGCCACTCCACGATGCGGTCCCAGGCGGCGAAGCCCGGATGCATCCCCTGCATGCGCACCTCGAGGATGCCGTCGAAGAGCTCGTGGGCGAGCTCCTCCGATCGGGCTGTTGCCGCCTCGTCGAGCGTGACCTGGGGCATGCGGATCTTCTCGAGATCCTCCTCGGTCCTGAGTTGGTCGATGTAGTAGTGTCCCACGACGTCGTTCTCAGGGTCGAGCACCGAGCGGTCCTCGATCGGGCGGATCCCGAGATCGGCGCCGCGGATCGTCTTGGGGATGTCGATCCGGGGATCGACGACCATGTCGACGGGCATGTGGCGCCAGGCGTAGAGCGTCCGGCGCAGGTGGGTCTCGAGTCCCCGGCAGAAGGGGTCCTCGGTCTGCAGGGTCAGTTCGTCATCGACGTTCATCTCGTGCCAGGGGATCTGGTCGATCAGGACCATCGGGCGAACGGGACGAAGCCCGTTGAGGGCCTTCCAGAGCTCGATGGTCTGCTGTTGGATGGGTAAGGCGGCGATCTCGGCGACCTGCGATGCTAAGGCCCTCAGGATCGACATGTCCTTGTTGCTCGGTGCCATAGGCCCTCCTGGGGTTCGTTGTCACATAGGCTGCTATTGTAGCGCAGTTCTACCAGGAGGCCGATCAGGGTAGCGATGGCCTTGCCGTCCTAGTCGCCCCGGTAGGCGATGCCGTCGATCATCAGGAGGCAGTCGGCGTCGATGAACTCGGTGGTCGCGGTCATCCGCGCCGGAAAAGCCCCCGCGGCGAAGTGGTCGCAGAAGCGCTTCTCCATCTCGGGCAGGTCCTCGATGTGCTTGAGCCAGACGTTGACTTTGACCAGGTGGGCCGGCGTCAGCTCGTAGCCGGCGAGGGTCTCGCTGAGCGAGCGCATGGTGGCGTCGAGCTGCGCCGCGAAGGTGGTGCCACTGCCGCGGTGCAGGCCCAGGAAGACGAAGTCGCCGGCTGCCACGGCAGCGGCATAGCTCCACGGGGTGGTCGTTCTCTTCAGGCTCGTCATCGTCACGCCTTGTCGCGGATGGGGATCCAGACCGCCGGTGAGGCGTCGGTCGCATCCTCGGGTGGGTAGTACTCGAAATCGGCGCCGCCGGGCGTGAACTCGTAGGGTGAGGCGGGGAGCCAGGTCCCGTAAATGTAGCCGTAGGTGGCACCGATTTCATCGATGGCGCACTCGAAGACGGCGTAATGCGATGCGGGGACCTGACGCTTGACCGTGCCCTCCGGGATGGATGCATCGTCGGGCACCGCCATGCCGGCGAGGTAGTCGGGGATGCCATCCTCATGATGCGGGAACCAGACGCCATAGTAAGCCCCGTCGGTGCTCAGCGGGCGAATCGCCTCGTCAAGGGGCATGTAGGTATTCTCCCGGAAATCGCCGAAATCCAGCTTGTCGGGCATGCTGTGGATCTGCACGCCCAGCACGGTCAACGCTTCTCGTTGGACAAACTTGGGCTCCATCATCTCCCTCCATTTCGTTTTAGGTGCTCTTGGTAGCCCTTGCCGACAGCCTCCGGCGGCGCAGGCTTGTCTCATTCACCATCATAGCGTGGGTAGGTGTCACTCTACGTCATATTTTCGATCGATGATCGAATATCTGTTCTATCCACGGACCCGTAGGCGTGCGGTCCCGGCAGACGCTCAGGGGCAGCACCCACCTGCCGGTGTGTTGAACTAACGGATGGTCGGGGCTATGATGGTGGGTGCAGGCAGATCGATAGGGTTGAGATCAAACCCACAAAGGAGACTCGATATGTTCAACGGTTTGTTCGGGATCACCCAGCTATCTAGCGCCCAGACGCGCTCGATCACCGCCGAGAACGTCTATGGTGACAAGGGGCGCGGCGGCATGG
>JAXGUU010000253.1:0-6200 GCA_040774145.1 Anaerolineae bacterium | reverse complement strand
GTTCACGGGGGCGCTGGAGCTGGACGCGCGCGACCGTGTGTCGTATCCGGATGCGGTGCAGGCACCGGATGGGACCATCTACGCCGTGCACGACCACGACCGTCAGGGTGTGGGTGAGATTCGCCTGAGCGTCTTCACCGAGGACGAGGTGGCGTAAGGCGGCGTATGGAGTTTCTGGTCTACAGCGGCACGGGCAACTCGCTCCGGGTGGCTCGGTGGACGGCAGCTGCGGTGCGGGAAGCAAGCCTGCCTGCTGAGATCAGCCCGTTACTGTCCGGCTCTGACCGCCGAGATGATCCGGCGACGAGGTTGACGCTCGTCTTCCCGACCCACGGGTTCACGGCACCCGCATCGGTGCTGAAGGCGGTGGGGAGACTGCTGCGCGGGCGCGGTAGGGTGGCCTTTGTGGTCGCCACCCGGGGCGCCACGCGCATCGCGGGCCGGATGCTGCCGGGGTATGAGGGATCGGCGGCGCTGCTGGTGGCGCTGATCTTGCTGGCGAAGGGCTACCGGGTCGGCGGGATCGCAGGCGTCGATATGCCCTCGAACCGGACGGCGCTAGCCTACCTGTTGGTGGGTCGCCACGTCCTGAGCGGGCTCTACTTTGCGTGAGACCGGTGCGTTGGCTGTGGCCTCTGCGCGGAGAGTTGTTCTCAGGGCGCTATTGAGATGGTCGGGGTGGGTGACCGTGCACGCCCGCTGTGGACGCTGCGTTGCGAAACGTGTATGCGATGCATGGCCTACTGCCCGACGCAGGCGATCGAGGCAAGCTATCTGCTCGGCGTGGCTGCCTACGCGCCGGTTATGACGCCGGTCGGTCGGCGGCTCCTCGACACACTCTCGTGCCGGCTGCCCCGCCGGCTTGTGGCGTGGACGTCCGGTGCGTTGGTGCTGGGTGTGATGCGCCCGTGGATCGTCCGCATGCTGCGGATCCCCTGGTTCAACCGGCTGCTGACCTCTATCACGCCGACGCACCGGTACCGGCGCTATCACGAGCCGTCGACGCGATTGCGGGATTTGACCGGGTAGCCCACCGGGCGTGTTGGGTCCATCTGAGCGTTCGCTGAGAGCGCAGAACAGCTAATGACCCTCTAATGGTTATCTGGTAGACTAGGTTCAAGACAGATGTAAGGAGAGAGACATGTTCATAGGGTTCAACTCGAGCTATTTCCTGTTCGCATTGCCGGCGCTGATTCTGGGCTTGGTGGCGCAGGCGTGGGTGCAGAGTGCGTACAATAAGTGGCAGCGCGTGCGGAACGGGGCCGGGATCACGGGCCTGGAGGCGGCGCGCCACCTACTGGGGCGTACCGGGATGTCCCTCAAGCTGGAGGGCACGAAGGGCACGCTCAGCGACCATTATGATCCCCGCAACAACACGCTGCGCCTGTCGCAGGGCGTCGCACAGCAGCCGTCGGTCGCGTCGCTGGCGATCGTGGCGCACGAGCTGGGCCACGCGGAGCAGGACGCACAGTCTTTCGTGCTGTTGAAGCTGCGTTCGGGGCTGGTGCCGGTGGTCAACCTGACCTCGTGGTTAGGCCCGATCCTCTTCATGGCGGGGCTTTTGCTGGGCATCATGGACCTCGCCTGGCTGGGGGTGCTCTGTTTCGCGGGCGCCGCGGTCTTCTCGCTGGTGACCGTGCCGGTGGAGTTGGACGCGAGCCGCCGGGGGATGGCGATGCTCACGCAGCACGGGCTGCTTTACAGCGACGAGGAGCGCAAGGGGGTGCGCCGCGTGTTGACGGCGGCGGCGCTCACCTATGTGGCCGCGCTGCTGCAGTCGGTGATGAACCTGCTCTACTACGCCTCCCTATTGAGCGGCAGGCGCCGCAGGCGCTAGACCGACCCACCGCACCCTGTGGGTGCACGACGCCGCCCAAGGCCGTCTGACCGGCCTTGGGCGGTTTTGCTTTCCGGGACGGGGGCCGGCCTTCCGCGAATCTATGCATAGTTTTCATCAAATCTTCACAGTGGGCGGTTACACTCTGAGCAGCTTAGTGAATAAGGAGGTTTGTGATGTTGAAGAAAGCGTTACCTGTAGTGATGTTGGTGGCTTTGCTGGCGATGGCGTTTCCGCTGGTGGTGGGTGCTCAGGAAGTGAATCCTCCCGAGAGCGCGCCGCGAGCGGGCATGATGGTCGGTGGCGGCTTCGCCAACCGCGGGGTTCAGCGCGGTGGCTGGCTGACCGGCGGCGTCTCGATGGTCGATGCGACCGCCGAGGCCCTGGGTATGGAGGTCGCGGATGTGATCGTGGCCCTGAAGGACGGTCAGACCTTCGCCAAGCTGGCCCAGGACGCGGGTGTGGCCCCGCAGACCATCGTTGACGTGATGATCGCGGCGCGCTCTGAGGCGCTGGACCAGGCCGTAGCCGAGGGGCGTCTGACCCAGGAGCAGGCCGATGAGATGTTGGACCGGATGGCGGAAGACCTGCCGGCGCGCCTCGACAGCGAGCACGCACCGCAGGGCGCCGGGAACGGCTATGCCCTCGAGGGTGCACGCCCTCAGGACGGCGCGGGCTTCCGCGGCGGCAACGCTCAGGTTCGGGGGATGCAGCGCGGCACCTGCGACGGTGACTGCGACTGACCGAACCTGTAACGTCCAGAATAGCGGTGCTTTGTGGTGGGGCGTGCGGGCGAAAGTCCGCGCGCCACATCCTGTGAATCATTGTTCGCTTTATCTTGGTGGTCGACCTGTGAGGAGTATCCCGATGAGTGGAAGACGGCGACGTCGCCGACCTATCTGGCCTTGGACCGTGGCCCTCGCGTTGTTACTGGCGGGAGCTTACGGTTACTACACGACAATACAGGCGCGGACCCCTGAGGACGAAAGCCCGACGCTACAGACCACGACCGTTCGTCGCGGCGACATCGTCATCACCGCTGTGGGCAGAGGTGAGGTGGCGGCGGCGGAGCTCGCCTTGAGCTTCAAGGGGGGCGGGGTGCTCGCCGAGCTCCACGTGGCCCCCGGTGAAGTCGTCAGGGCAGGACAGCTGCTCGCGCAGCTGGACGATACCGATGCGCTGCGGCAGGTGCGCCAGGCCGAGATCGCGCTCGAGCTGGCCGAGTTGCGGCAGGCTGAGACGCTGGAGCAGCAGCCTACCGCCGAAGCTCGGCGTAGCGCTGCGCTGCAGGTGGAGCAGGCCCAGCTGTCGCTGGACCAGGCCGAGGCGCAACTCGCCGCCACGACGCTGACGGCCCCCCAGGACGGCGTTGTGACGCGGGTCCAGGCTGCGCGCGGCGACTCGGTGGGTGCGTCGGCGATCATCACCCTCGCGGATATGGAGCGGCCCCTGGTGCGCTTCAGCCTCGAGGAGAGCGATCTTGACAAGGCGAAGGTGGGCGCCACGACCCGCATCGTCTTCGATGCCTACCACGAGCACGTCTTCGATGGCGAGGTCACGCGCATCGAGCCCGTCCTGGCGATGGTCCAGAACGTCCCCGTCATCCAAGCCTGGAGCACTCTGACGCTCACCGATGCGGTGCCGCCGCTCTTGATCGGCCTCTCCGCTGAGGTGGAGATCGTCGTCGGGGAGTCCTACCGAACCCTGTTGGTGCCCGTTCAGGCCGTGCGAGAGCTGGCGCCGGGGCAGTTCAGCGTCTTCGTCGTCGACGACGACGGCACGCTGCGCCTGACGCCCGTCGAGGTGGGCCTGCGGGACTTCGCCAACGCGGAGATCCTCTCCGGGCTGCAGGGTGGCGATGTGGTCAGCACGGGCACGGTGGAGGCTCCCTAGTGTCGACGCCGGGTGATGCGCTCATCGAGGTGACAGACCTCGAAAAGGTGTACGGCAAGGGTCGTGGGGCCGTGCGCGCCCTGCGCGGCGTGCAGCTCACGGTTCACCGTAGCGAGTTCGTCGCGATCATGGGGCCGTCGGGGTCGGGGAAGTCGACCCTGATGAACCTTCTCGGCTGCCTCGATCGTCCCACCGGTGGACGGTACGTGCTGGATGGGGAGGATGTGAGCATGCTGGATCGTTATGAGCTGGCGGATGTCCGCAACACCAAAATCGGCTTTGTCTTCCAGTCCTACAACCTGCTGCCGCGACTGTCGGCACTGCGGAACGTCGCGCTGCCGATGCTCTATGTCTGGGAGGACAAGCCGACGAAGGCAGAGCGCGAGGCGCGCGCCGCGGCTGCCCTGGAGGCGGTGGGGCTGGGCGATCGTCTGGATCACCGGCCCGGCGAGCTCTCAGGAGGGCAGCAGCAGCGCGTCGCGATTGCCCGCGCGCTGATCAACCGCCCCCCTCTCATCCTCGCCGACGAGCCCACGGGTAACCTCGACACGGATTCGGGCGAGGAGATCATGGCCATCCTGGACCAATTGCATGAAGCGGGCACGACGATCCTGATGGTGACCCATGAGCCGAGCCTGGCCCTCCGCGCCGAGCGCACGATTCTGCTGCGCGATGGTATCGTGCAGCCGGACGGCGTCTCTGCGCCTGACGAAGGAGGTCTGCGATGAGCTTCTGGGAGACGTTGGGGGTCGCCTGGGAGGGGGTGCGGCTCAACCGGTTCCGGTCGTTCCTGACCACCCTGGGGGTCATCATCGGGGTCGCGTCGGTGATCCTGATGCTGGCGGTCAGTGCCGGCGCGGAGGCCGATATCGCCGAGCAGATCAACGCGTTGGGCGCGAACCTGATTCTGGTCAACCCGATGCGTGGGCAGCCGGGGGCGGCGCGCACTTTCGTCTATGAGGACGCTCTGGCGATCGCCGAGCACGTCTCCGGCATCGAGGGCGTCTCCGCCGAGCAGTTCTCGACCCAACAGGTCTCGGGCCAGGAGCGGCTCGAGGACATCCCGATCCTCGGCGTGGATGCCGCGTTCCCCGGCGTGCGCGACTATGGCGTGGCCGAGGGGCGCTTCTTCACGGCGGAGGAGGTCGAGCGGAAGCTCAGGGTGGTGGTGCTGGGTCACGGCGTCGCTCAAGACCTCTATGGCGACGTGAGCCCCTTAGGGCAGACCTTGACAGTCGCCGCCACGCGCTTCACTGTCATCGGGGTGATGGCGGAGAAGGGCCTGGTGGGCGATATTGACTACGACGGGCGCGTCTACATGCCCATCACGGTGCTCTTCCAGAGCTATATGCCCTCCCAACAGGCCCGCGAGCGCATACGAACCGTCTATGTGAAGGTCGACGCCGGAGAGGAGCTCGACCGGGTCATCGCCAGGATCACGACCCTGTTGGCCGAGAGGCACGAGGTCGACCCGGCGCGCCCGGACTTCTCGGTGCAGACGCAGCAGCACATCATCAGCACGCAGGAGGCGACGACGGCGACCTTTCGTAGCTTGCTGGCGTGGGTCGCGGGTGTCTCGCTGATCGTCGGCGGCATCGGCATCATGAACATCATGCTGGTGAGTGTCACCGAGCGTACGCGAGAGATCGGGCTGCGCCAGGCCATCGGTGCGAATCCTGACGATGTGCGCCTGCAGTTCCTGCTGGAAGCCGTCATCCTGAGTTTGGTCGGGGGCGGGCTCGGCGTGTTGGGCGGCGTGGGCGGCGCCGAATTGATGAACCGTTTGGGAACCATCCGCACGGCCCTAGTGCCGTCGTCCGTTCCGCTGGCCTTCGGGGCGGCGGCAGCGGTGGGAATCTTCTTTGGTTACTACCCGGCGAACCGGGCGGCGCAGCTCGATCCCGTTGAGGCCCTGCGTCATATGTAAGCCCAGGTGGGAGCGGGTCGGCACACACGATGGTGGCGCGCCGACCCGGCGTCCACCGTGTGCCTTCTGAGGAGAGATGATGATGAATAAAGTGGTGATCCGGATCCTATTGACGGCCCTCTTGGGGGCGACCCTGGGCGCGTGCAGCCCGGCGAGTGCCGGCGCCCCGGTTGACGTTGGGGAGGTCGTGGCACCCGCCTCCGTGGCTGAAGCGCCCGTCGCTGATGCGCTGAACGAGCTGCTCCCGAGCGACTACCCGGATGCGCTGAGCGCGCGCAACCAGCTGGCGCTGGGTACGCTGCGACTCGAGGGCACAGCGCGTGCGGTCACGCCGGCGCAAGCGTCGACGTTGGCCTACCTCTGGCAGGGGCTCCGAAGCCTCTCGGCTTCCTCGACTGCGGCGAGCGAGGAGACGGCTGCGATTCAGCAGGAGATCATGGCGACGCTGACCGCTGAGCAGCTGGAGGCGATCCGAGAGCTGCGCCTGACCGCTGCCGACCTCAATGCCTTCTATGAGGCGCAGGGCATCCCGCTCCCGACGGG
>JAXGUU010000252.1:0-6250 GCA_040774145.1 Anaerolineae bacterium | reverse complement strand
GGTGTCGTGATAGGTGATATCCGGATCATGGTAGATGAAGACGACATCACCGATCTTGATGCGGTCCCGATCGCGCAGCTCGCGTGCCGCGATGACGCGCTCCCCATTGAGGAAGGTCCCATTGGTGCTTCCCAAGTCCTCAAGACTCCAGCGCCAATCGTCGCGACCGATACGGGCGTGTTCCCGCGAGACACGCTTGCTGGTGATCACGATGTCACTGCTGGTGGCTCTGCCGATGGTGATGGTGTCTTGGGTGAGTGGGTGTTCGCGCCCCGTAGGATCCTCAAGATAGGGAGTGGGTCTGTCCACTGATCCACTGCTCATCCTCGTCCCCCATACCTCCAGTCTACTTGGTCTTATCGCTTCGTCAACCGTGGGCGATGACCTCAGGGCCGTTGACCGGATCATGACATGCACTACAATAGCCGACGAGACCACCCAAGGAGTGTAAGACTGTGACCCTGGAACAAGACCGTATCAAGTCACTGAACTTCGACACCCCCGAGATGATCCCCGTCTCGGTGGGCATCCTGCCGGCGGCGTGGATGAAGTATCGCGAGGCTCTTGATGACCTTGTCGCGCGACATACCGCGCTCTTCGGCGAGCAAGGTGAACCACGCGACTACGACGCGATTCACACCGAAACCTACAAGGCAGGTGAGCACGTGGACGTGTGGGGTTGCGTATGGAGCAATGTCAAGGCCGGGATGGAGGCGATCGTGACCGGCCATCCGGTGCCGACACGCGAAGATGTCCATCGCCTGGAGATCCCTACGGAGGACGCCGGGTTGCCCCACGGCTTTATGTACCTGCGACTGCAGGATCTGCGTGGTTTCGAGGAGTTGATGATCGACTTCGCCGAGGAGCCGCCCGAGCTGCAGATGTTGATCGATAAGGTCCTCGCCTACAATGTGAGGCAGCGGGATCGCCTGTTGGCCTCCCTGCAGGGGCGTGGCGAGACGGGAACGATCGTGAGCTTCGGTGATGACCTGGGGATGCAGCAGCGGCTGCCGATCCATCCCAAGAAGTGGCGCCGGTACCTGAAGCCCTGCTTTGCTGAGATCTATCGGCCCTTCCGCGAGGCCGGCTACTACGTCTACATGCACACCGACGGGCACATCATCGAGATCATCCCGGATCTCGTCGACTGTGGTGTGAACGTGGTGAACCCACAGGTGCGCGCCAATGGGCTGGAGGCGTTGGCTGAGACCTGCAAGGGCAAGGTCTGCGTCGACCTCGACCTTGACCGGCAGCTCTTCCCCTTCGCCACGCCGCAGCAGATCGACGACCACGTCCGGGAGGCTGTGGAGATCCTCGGGTCCCCAGAGGGCGGCCTGTGGCTCAAGGCGGAGATCGGTGAGGACGTGCCGCTCGACAACATCGCGGCGATTTTCACCGCCCTCGAGGCCTATCGAACGTTCTTCTAGCGCAAAGGAATGCCATGAAATACGGCTACGTACCCGGTATCGACAAACCGATCTCACGGCTGGTCCAGGGGTCGATGATGCTCAGTTCGCGGAATCTTGAGGGGAGCTTCGCGCTGCTGGATGGCGTCTACGCGCTTGGTTGCACCGCCTTCGACCTGGCCCACGTCTACGGTGGCGGCGATGTCGAACGCACGTTCGGAACGTGGGTTCGCGAACGTGGTCTCCGTGACGATATCGTCATCATCACCAAGGGCGCACACCACAATCAGGATCGCCGGCGGGTGACCCCCTATGACATCACGGCAGATCTCCACGATTCGCTGGCACGGCTCGGGGTGGCGAGCATCGACCTCTATCTTCTGCATCGCGACGACCCCGATGTCCCGGTAGGGCCGATCGTGGAGGCCCTCAACGAGCACAAGGCGGCAGGTCTGATCGACGCCTTCGGCGGTTCGAACTGGACCCACGAGCGCATCCGGGCGGCTAATGTGTATGCAGATGCTCACGGGCTGTGTCCCTTTGTCGCCAGCAGTCCGCAATTCAGCTTGGCGGAGATGGTGGAGCCCCCATGGGACGGATGTGTGAGTATCGGTGGGCCGGATGAGGCGGCGGCGCGCGCCTTCTATACGGAGACGCAGCTCGCACTCTTCACCTGGTCGAGCCTGGCGGGAGGCTTCTTCACAGGAAGGTACCGCCGAGACAATCTCGAGATGCTCTCGGAGCCTCAAGACGAGTTGGTGAAGCGCAGTTACGGGAGCGCCCTTAACCTGGAGCGGCTGGAGCGCGCGCGGGAGCTTGCGGAGCGCAAGGGGCGCACTCTGGCGCAGATCGCGTTGGCGTACAGCCAACATCATCCTCTGAACCTCTTTTCGCTGATCGGCTGCCGGACGGTGGCGGAGTTTGAGGACAATCTCAAAGCGCTCGAGACGCCGCTTTCCGAGGATGAGGTGACCTGGTTGGAGTGCGCTGATCCATTTTCAACCTTGCCGGAGGAACGATGACGACCCATCTGTGGCGACTATGGTACGAGCAGCCGGCGGAGCAATGGGTAGAGGCGCTGCCCCTGGGCAATGGACGACTTGGGGCGATGGTCTTCGATGGCGTGCAGCAGGCACGTTACCAACTCAACGAGGACACGCTGTGGGCCGGGGTGCCGGCGGACCGGCGAGCGCGTGACTGGAACAATCCCGAGGCTCGGGCGGCGTTGTTGGAGGTGCGCGAGGCGCTTTTCACCGGCGACCTAGCCCGTGCGAACGAGCTCTGCAAGCGGATGCAGGGGCCTTTCACCCAGCCCTACCTAACCTTGGGCGACCTCGTGCTGGACTTCGAGGGCCAGGGTGAGCCGCAGGACTACGTGCGGGACCTCGACCTCGAACGGGCCGTCGCTTCGGCGAGCTATCGGTTGGCAGGCGCGACCTATGCCCGTGAGGCCTTCTGTAGCCATCCGGATCGCGTGCTCGTGGTGCGTTTGACGTGCGACCGACCTGGTGGCCTGACCTTCGCCGCGCGGATGTCGAGCCCGTTACGGGCGACGGCGATGGCGGTGGAGGATGCGACGCTGGTCCTCAAGGGCCGGGCGCCGTCCCATGTGGATCCGAAGGGCCACGAGGGCGAAGAGCCGCTACGCTATGACGCGTCCGTGGGCCTGACCTTCGAGGCGCGGCTTCACGTCGTTGCCTACAGTGGACGTGTGACGGGCCACGACGATGTGCTCCGGGTCGAGGGTGCGGACGAGGTTGTCCTGTTGCTCGCCGCTGCGACCAGCTTCGGCGGACAGGACCCCGCCGCGGTGACCGAGGCCGAGATCGCTTCTGCGCTCGACGTAGGGTATGCGGACCTGGTGCAGAAGCACCTGGACGATTACCAGGCGCTCTTCGGGCGCATGAGTCTCGATCTAGGTGTGACGGAGGCGGCAGAGGCCCCAACCGACCGACGCCTGGCACGCTACGCAGAGCGTGATGATCCGCAGTTGGCGGCCCTGATCTTTCAGTACGGGCGCTATCTGCTGATTGCGAGCTCGCGGCCCGGCACACAGCCGGCGAACCTGCAGGGCATCTGGAACGACATGGTGCAGCCGCCGTGGAACAGCAACTACACGCTCAACATCAACGCCGAGATGAACTACTGGCCCGCTGAGGTGTGCAACCTTAGCGAGTGCCACGAGCCTCTCCTGCGGATGATCGGTGAGTTGGCGGTCCACGGGGCTGTGACGGCAGAGGTGAACTACGGCTGCCACGGATGGGTTGCCCATCACAACAGCGACCTGTGGCGCCAGACGGCGCCGGTGGGCAACTACGGCGATGGCGACCCGGTCTGGGCCAATTGGGCGATGGGTGGCGCTTGGCTCTGCCAGCACCTGTGGGAGCACTACCTCTTCACCGGTGATGATGCCTATCTGGATCAGCACGCCTATCCGCTGATGAAGGGGGCAGCGCACTTCTGCCTGGATTGGCTGGTCGAGGATGGGCGAGGGCACCTTGTGACCGCCCCGGCGACCTCACCTGAGAACAAGTACACCCTTCCCGCCGGCGAGCGTCTCGCGGTCAGCGTGGCGTCGACGATGGACCTGGCGATTATCTGGGATCTCTTCACCCATTGCATCGAGGCATCCGAGACTCTGGGTGTGGACGCGGCGTTCCGCGAGGCACTGCGGGTGGCCCGCGCGCGTCTGCTCCCCTATCAGGTGGGGCAACACGGTCAGCTTCAGGAATGGTCGCAGGACTGGGACGACCCCGAGGACCACCACCGCCACGTGTCGCATCTCTTCGGCGTCTATCCCGGGCACCAACTTACGCCCGAGGATACGCCGGAGCTGCTCGAGGCTGCCCAGCGCTCGCTGGAGCTGCGCGGGGACGGTGGCACCGGGTGGTCGATGGGTTGGAAGATCAACCTCTGGGCGCGGTTCCGCGATGGCGATCACGCTCATCGGATGCTCGGCAATATGCTGCAGCTGGTGGACGGAAGCGGGACGAACTACATGCGCGGCGGGACCTATCCCAATCTCTTCGATGCGCATCCGCCCTTCCAGATCGACGGCAACTTCGGTGCAACCGCCGGTATCGCCGAGATGTTGTTGCAGAGCCACCGCACCACAGAGGAGGGCCAGCGCGTGCTGCATCTACTGCCCGCGCTACCCACGGCGTGGCCCGATGGCGCGGTCCGTGGCCTGCGCGCCCGTGGCGGTTTTGAGATCGCCCTGCGCTGGCGGGGGGGACAGCTGGATGAGGTCACGGTGACGGCGGATCGTGATGCTCGCTGCCGTCTGCAGGTGGGCCATCGTGAGGTTGACCTTGAGATCGCCGCCGGCAAGACGTGCCGGCTTAACCGCGAGCTCGAGACGATCTGACCGAGCGCATGTTGAGATTGCTCCTTCTCCGCCATGGCGAGACGGATTGGAACGCTTCCGGTCGCTATCAGGGTCAGCAAGACATCCCGCTGAACGCCGCCGGTCGCCGGCAGGCTGCCGACCTGGCACGCCGGCTGGCGGACCGCCCGCTCCGCGCGATTCACTCCAGCGAGCTGGCGCGAGCTTGGGAGACGGCGCTCGCCGTCGGTGAGGTGCAGGGTGCTGAGGTGCACGCCGAGCCGCGCCTGCGGGAGCTGGGCTTCGGCGCGTGGGAGGGCCTCACCTATCGTCAGATCGGTGAGCAGGATCCTGAGGGCCTGGCGCGCTGGAACGCGGACCGGGTCAACCTCGCACCGCCGGATGGCGAGAGCCTCGGGGCCATGGCCCATCGTCTGTGCGAACTCATCGCTGAGATCCGAGCCGCCTACGACGAGGGGACCATCGCGCTGGTCTCCCACGGGGGCACGATCCGCATCATCCTCTGCCTGCTCTTGGGACATCCTTTGGCGGCGTACTGGCAGTTCGAGGTCGACAACACCGCCATCGCCGAGATTGAGTTTCGCGAGCTGGGGCCGGTGCTCGTGCGTTGGAACGATGCGCACCATCTGATCGATGGACACCGGCAGGGTGTCTTCTAGCGGGGCGCGTCGCGATCCTCGAAAGTCGGGAGGGGGGGAACCCAAGATGACACAGATGCTGGTACCTTTTGACGAGCTCTACGCTCGTGCCAAGGCGGTGATCAACCCGCGTAAGCTGTCGGCCTCTGCCGATGCCGGTGGCGTCGGGGCGGCGATCCTCGCTGCCGATGGATCGGTCTACATCGGTGTGTGCATCGATACGGGATCCTCCATGGGCTTCTGCGCCGAGCACGCTGCAGCTGCCGCAATGGTCACCGCGGGTGAGAGCCGGGTCCTGCGGATGATCGCGGTGGACTGGGACGGCACGACGATCCCACCATGTGGGCGTTGCCGTGAGTTCATCAGCCAGCTACACGCGGACAATGCTGAGGCCGAGGTGATGGTGGCTGAGGGGGTGGTGGTGTCCTTGCGCGACCTGCTGCCATGGCCTTGGGCGTCGCCCCAGGGTGAGGCAGAGGACCGCGGATAGCGATCGCTCCGTACGCCGGCACCCTGCTTGGTCACGTCTTGTGGTATCCGTCCTTCTGCTATCGTTGCTCAGCGTGCTTCACAGGGTAGCAGAAAGGCGGGATTGCGCTATCGGCGGGGCGGTTGTCGCTTACTGCCCGTGGGCGGCGGCCTCCTGAAGCCGTCTACCAGGTGCGCCACGGCTAAGAGCGGATGGCGAAGCAGCATGCGGGGACCCGCGTAGCGCATCACGGCTCTGATCTGTTCGCGCTCGGTGGGCCGGTAGCAATGAATGGGGCAGTGAGCGCAGGTTGGCTTTGCCGCCTGGTAGGGACAGCGCTCGAGGCGCTGCAGGGCGTAATCGAGCAGGCTCTTGCAGCCGGGGCAGAGAT
>JAXGUU010000251.1:0-6251 GCA_040774145.1 Anaerolineae bacterium | reverse complement strand
CGGCGGGGCACCTTGGGGAGCAGCGGCTCAACAATTGCCCATTGTTCATCCGTAAGTTCCATCGCTCAGACTCCTCTGCGTGGTCTGAGCTTAGTTTACCATTTTTGAGATGAGTTCTAATCAGCAGGGTCTGCAGGTCGCCCAGATAGCGGCGCGCGGCATTGGCCGAGGTGAGCAGGTCGGGGCCGAGGTCGATCAGCAGGTCGTCGTTCACCAACGCCGTTGCCCGGGCGCGCACGTGGGGTCCGCCCTCGCGGCGCGCCGTCTCGCAGACGCGGCAGCTACAGAACGGATCGGGTATCGCTTCAGCCGCGCCGGTGCCGAGAAGGGTCAGTTTCATCGTCATATGTTGGCTCCTGTCGTGTGGTGTTGTGTGTTAGGAGATGCGCGTCCTTCGCGCTCGGGTCATTTATCCCAACGACGGTCGGGCTGCCAGAAGCCGAGTTTGGGCGTGTTCCACTCGTCGGTGGGCTCGAAGAGCCCGCTGGGCGGGCGCAGGTTGGCCTTGATCCCCTCCAGGTTCAGATCGACGCCGAGACCGGGCTTGTCCGGCACGGCGACGTAGCCGTCGATGAGGTAGGGCTGCTCCATCCCGGTGACCAGATCATTCCAGAAGGGCAGGTCCAGGCCGTGGTGCTCGAGCGCCACGAAGCTCGGCAGGGCCGCTGCGGTGTGCAGGTTGGCCATGAAGGCGATCGGCGAGCCGGCAAAGTGTAGCGCGGTAGGGATGCCGTACCGCTCGGCATAGTCGGCGATGCGCTTGGTCTCGCCCATCCCGCCTGAGGTCAGGAGATCGGGGTGGATGATGTCCACCGCGCGGTTCTCGATGAAGGGACGGAACTGATCCCACAGATAGAGGTCCTCGCCGCCGGCGATGGGCACGTTCACCGCGTCGGTCACGCGCTTGTGGCCCCACATATCCTGCGAGGGCATCGGATCCTCCATCCAGGCCAGGGAATAGGGCTCCAGGGTGCGGGCCAGCTTGATGACCTCTTTGACGGTCAGATAGCCGTGTCCGTAGTGGTCGATGCAGAGCGAGACGTCCCAGCCGACGGTCTCACGGACCAACGCCACGATCTCGGCGAGCTTCTCGAAGCCCTTCTCAGTGATCTTGAGGACCTGGCCGGTACCGGCGGCGCGTGAGCGCGCATCGATGGGATACTCGAACTTGGTAGGCGTGCCCACCGTCGCGCCCGGGATATCCTGCAGGGCCTGGAGACGGGCGTCGAACTTGATGAAGGTGAGTCCCATCTCCTTGCGGCTCAGCACGCGCTCGGCGTAGGCCTCGGGCGTGGGCTCGTCGGGCTCAGGGGTGTCGGCGTAGATGCGGATCTTGTCGCGGTACTTGCCGCCCAGGAGCTGATAGCAGGGGATCCCGTAGACCTTGCCGATCAGGTCCATCAGCGCGATCTCGATGCCGGAGACCCCGCCGCCCTCACGCCCGAAGCCGCCGAACTGCTTGATCGTGTGGTAGATCATGTCGATGTTGCACGGGTTCTTCCCCAGCAGCATGCTCTTGAACTGCAGGGCGTTCTCACGGTGTCCGGCATCGCGGACCTCGCCGATGCCGTAGACGCCCTGGTTCGTGTCGATGCGGATGATGGGGTAGTCGTAGTTGGAGCAGACTGTCGCTGTCCGCAGGTCGGTGATCTTGAGGTCGGAGGGGCGCGAGAATGTGGTGACTGCGTCTTCCATCCGGTTCAGCTTGACATCGTCGGACTCTGCCATCGTGGGCTCCTTTCGATCTGCCTATTTGTTCCAGATGAGGTGGGGCTGAATGCGCTCCCAGGTGCGGTCGATC
The DNA here is from genome assembly GCA_040774145.1 of Anaerolineae bacterium. Lineage (GTDB taxonomy): Bacteria > Chloroflexota > Anaerolineae > B4-G1 > SLSP01 > PWVB01. The sequence goes on along the minus strand of JAXGUU010000251.1, from coordinate 4,450 downwards.
TCGGCCATATCGTCGTCGTCCAGCGGACGGCTGCTGCCGCGGACGCGGTGGTTTCTGAAAACGCCGCGGCGAACCATGATCTCCTTAGCGTAGGCCATGCCCATCATGCCCTCCAACATCAGCGAGGGCAACAGGTGCTCGAAGAGCTCGCCCGCAGCCTCGATCTCGCCGTCATCCAGGAGCTCCCACACCCGCTGCACGAGGTCACAGAACTGGCAGGCGTGCACGTTGCCCGCTGCACCGCGGGCGTGCTCTGCGAACATCGGTCGCCCTCCGCCTCCGCCCATCACGCCCTTCACGGCGGGGCTCTTCTGGGCCAAGAGGGCGGTGATGTTCTTGTGGCTTGGCGGGACCTCCTCCTTGACCCAGCTGACGTTCTCGATCTCCTCACAAAGCCGCACCAGCTGCGCGGGAGACATCGCTGCGACGCTGGCATTCTGGATCCAGACCGGGACGTCGACCACGTCGGAGATCGCCTTGTAGTAGGCGTAGATCGTCTCGAAATCGGGCTTGTGGATGTAAGGCGGCATCGCGATCACGCCGTCGACGCCCAAGGACTGAGCGTACTCGGCATAGCTGACGGCGAGCGGTGTGTTGACCGCAGCGACGTTGGCGATGACGGGCACCCGTCCTGCGCCGACCTCGACGGCCACGCGCATCATCAGCCGGCGCTCGTCCTCGGAGAGCAGTCGGAACTCGCTGACCATCAGCGGGGTGGGGATCCCTCCCACACCGCTCTCGATGCAGAACTCGATCTCGGCTGCTAGTACCTCCACGTCGATGCGATCATCCTCATCGAACGGCGTCATCGGAATAGCGAAACTCCCGCGCCACGGCCTATCGGACATGCGTACCTCCTTGGTTCCGATCAATCGTCACTCGCCACAGCTTCCCAGCCGCTTCCATGACCTTCAGCCGTTCCAGCGTTTGCTCGTAGACCTCGTAGTGCTCGCCCTCGGCTTCGTCGGGATCGACGTACTTGAGCCACATCGCCTCGTCGGGGTTCTCCCCGGCAAGTTGGCGGCGGCTGACGTTGAGGACGCTGGACGTAGCGTGCCACTTGACCTCGCGCCCCTGCAGTAGGATATACTGACCGGCGTACTGCGCCACAAAATCGGCCATGTGGTCGCGGTAGTAGAGGGCCTGCTCACAGGTCGTGCGACGCCAGCTGACGACACGCGCGAAGCTGTCGGTCTCGATCGTGGTGAAGGTGCCCGCCGGCTGCGGTGCCACGCCGTCCTCGGCTATGTAGTCGATCTCGTCGAGGTCGACGGTGCCGAAGCCGCCCCGCGCTGCCACGAGGCCGGGATTGCTGTCTCGCGGGAAGGGCTGGTTGGGCCAATCCTCGCGAGGATCGAGTCCCATCAGGACCATGCCGACGGTGTCGGTTGCCACGGGATGGTCGCCCGCAACCAGGGAGTTGACGATCCTTCCCTGGCCCTCGCCGCTTCCCCACTCCTGGCCTGCCTGACCGATGAGCGCGTCGATGATGTTGAGGGTCGGGTTGAAGATGCGCCCGATGTCCGCCAGCATATAGGGCATGCGGACGAGATGGTGGAAGTATTGCCGAGAGCGTCCGTGTGGCTCGCGTGGCACCAGGCCGAAGAGATTCTTGAGCGTGAGCGTCACGCCCATAAAGGCGTGGTTCTTCATCCGCTGCACGTTGACGAGCGCATCGGCGGCCATGATTTCCTCCGCCATCAGGTATTGGCGGAACATCTGCCCACCGCCGGGCACGTTGTAGATCCGGTGGGGCGGTCGATCGCCATTGACGTAGGCGACGCCCATCTCCGCCATCATTGGGGCCAACTGGGCGGTGCGTGGGGGCTCGGCACTGTCGGTGCGCTCGAAGGCGGTGATGTCGGTGTAGAAGAGCTCGGCACCCGTCTCCTCCTGCAACAAGCGCACGACGGCGCGGGCGACCTTGTCGCTGACCAACTGCTGGCGCATACCCTCAAAAAAGGGCACACGATCGGTGCGGAAGTCCTGGTTGAACTTGATGCCGATGCGCTCTGCCGCCTTGAGCTTGTCCCAGACACGGCTCAGAGGCAGCGTGGCACGGCGTAGGGCCTGATAGACGGTCTCTTCATCTGCCAAGTGGTCGCAGTATGCAGCTCGAACAGCGTAGTCCTTGTCCATTATGCCTGTCCTCCATTCCCGATATCGATCAGTGTAGACCCAGGCGCCGGATGGTCGCCAGTGCCTCGTCATAGACCTCGAAGTGCTCCCTCTCTGCCTCTTCGGGGTCGACATACTTGAAGTACATCGCGTGGTTCCTGTTCTGTCCTGCCAGCTTGCGGCGGCTCTGACGGATTCTGCCGTCCTCCGCGTGCCAGCGAACCTCGCCGTCCTGGAGCAGGATATACTCCCCCGCGTAATCTAGGAAGTCGGCGGCGTGGTCGCGATAGTAGAGACCCTGTTCCGCCATCGTGCGGCGCCACGTCACCACGGTGTCGCCGCTGTCCCACTGCTGAGCATAGAAGGTGCCCGGCGGTTGGGGTGTGAGCTCGGAGACGAAGTCGATCTCCTCGAGGTCGACGGTGCCGAACCCACCCTCGGCGGCGACGAGCAGCGGGTTGCGGTCGCGGTTGAAGGGCTCCGTGAGCCAATCGGCCTGGGGGTCGTGACCCATCAGGTGTGCGACGCAGGCATCGGTCGCGATCACCTGGTCACCTGCAACGAGCCCATCGATGACACGGGCGGTCCCCTGGCCATCACCCCATTCCTGTCCGGCTTGCGCGATCAGCGCATCCACGATATTCAGCGCCGGGTTGGTGATCCTGCCGATGTCGGCAAGCATGTAGGGCATGCGCACGAGGTGGTGAAAGTAATGACGTGGGCGCCCGTGGGGCGCGCCGGGCATCAGGCCAAAGAGGTTCTTGAGACAGGCCGTGGTGCCCATATAGGCGTGGTTCTTCATTTTGGCGACCGAGACTACGGCATCGGCATCGATGACGTCTTGGATCATGGTGTACCGCTCGAACATCTGCCCGCCGCCCGGGACGCCGACGGTCTTGTAAGGCGGCTGCGTGCCGTCGATCAGCGGGACGTCGAACTCCTCGAGCACGTGGGCCAGCGTCGTCGTCTGCTCAATGGAGGGGCTGACGCCGTACATCACGTGGTAGCTGGCGTCGACGCAGACCAGATCGGCGGTCGTCCGCTCACGGAGCAATCGCAGCACCGCGCGAGCGACGCTGTCGCTGACCAACTGTTGACGCTGTCCGGCGTAGGTAACCACCGTATCGATGGGCCAATCCTGGTTGAACTTAATGGCGATACGTCGGGCTTGCTGTAGCTTGTCCCACGCGCGCGTAAGTGGGGCCGTGGCGCGTTCCAGCGCCGCGTAGACGGCCTCGTCAGCGGCGCGGTGATCACACCGTACGGCCCGAACGGCATAGCGAAGGTTGTCTGTCATGAGTGTTCTGTTCCCTCCTCCAGCTTCCAGATGTGAAACATAAACCCACCGAGCAGGCGAACCACGCCGCCGATGAGCAGGACCCAACGGATGTCCATGCTATCCGAGAGCGCAACGCCGATCATCGGACAGATGAAGGCGCCGGCGTTCATCACGGAGGAATAGATGGCCATGTAGCTGGTGCGGCGTTCCTCGGGGCAGACCCGATAGAAGACGTTGGTATGGGCCAAGTTGACGCCGGGATTGATCAGGTTGATGAGGACGCCCCAAACCAGGATCAGGTCCAGGTTGGGGAAGAAGGCCACCAGGAAGGCGTAGCTGGCAGCCAGGGGGATCGTGAGCCGCAGCACGCGGTTGTCGCCTAGCCGGTTGATCCAAGGGCGCCATAGGGCATAGCCGGCGATCACGCCCAGATTGGCCAGGGTCGAGTTGAGGCCAATCCAGCCATCCGTGGCCTCGAGCTGATTGACGAAGAGGATCGTGTAGAGGGGGGCGACGAGCCACGCCCCAAGGTTGAAGACCAGGGTGTTGACCGTGATACGCGTGAAGTCGCGGCGCTCGATCCGTAGGTCGGTGAGGAAAGCGCGTGCGCGGGCAAGCATTGAGGTGACAGGACGTTGGTCGGGCTCGGTTTCCTCTCCCGTGGCGGCGGGCTGGGCCGCCCGGTGCGCTTTGCGACTATAGGTCTTTCCGGTAGGCGGCTTGACCTTGGTCACGTAGTAGGCGCTGGCGAGGGCCGCGATGCCACCCAGGACGTAGAGCAGCTGGTAGTTGAGCGGGAAGACCGCCCATGTCCATCCCTGTGCTGAATCGAGCCACAGACCCGAGAGGAAAGTCGTCAACGCGGTCACCGCGCTCAGGATGATGTTGCGATTGGCAAACACACGCGCCCGGTCACGTTCGGGAATCACATCCGCCAACATCGGACTGAAACCGGTGTTGAAGAACGTGATGGGGATCGTGCGCAGCACCAGGAGGAAGATGACCAGCTGGGCGGCACGATTGGGAAAGATCCAGGGGACAAATGCTGCGCTG
>JAXGUU010000250.1:0-6269 GCA_040774145.1 Anaerolineae bacterium | reverse complement strand
GGCTACGGCATCGACCCCCGGGATCCCGTGCTCGTGGGCATCCTGCGCGAGAACGACCGCATGCTGCGCGCCACCGACGACGGCGACATCCGCCGCCTCATCGCGCTGGGGTATGACCTCGACTACGAGGAGTACCTGGCCTACGACTATGACCGCACGCGCGGCGGGTTCAAGTCCCTCAACTACTGTATCGACAAGGGGATCTGCACCGGCCCACGCGACTTCTTCGAGAACCTTCGCGCACAGATCAACCACGTCTGGCCCGCCTTCGTGCACCCGCGCGAGGCCGTGCGCGCCATCCGCGGCGCAGGCGGCATCGCCGTGCTCGCCCACCCCGGCGCGAGCCTTCGCAACCACGGCGGCGTGACCGAAGAGACGCTTTCGGGGCTGCTCGACTTGGGCCTGGGAGGCATCGAGTGCTACTCGCAGTACCACGACGTCGTTACCACGACGTCGTGCGTCGACTTCTGCCGCGCGCACGACCTGCTCATCACCGGCGGGTCCGACTACCACGGGGGCTTCGTGGGCCGGCAGCTCGGCGTGCCCGCTGTCGATACGGGGATGCTCCGGTTGGGGGCGTTGGAAGCCGCCATCCGCCGCCCCTGACTGTTTCTGCCCCTCGCAGGGGTTCTCTCTGCCCCTCGCAGGGTTTCCGCACCCTGCGAGGGGTTCCGCGGCGCCACCGTGCTCGACGAGTGCAGAACCCTTGCGAGGGAGCGGCTCGGAAGCCGGGGAAACCCTCGCAAGGGAAGACTAGCGCCCTCTCCCGAGCACCGCCTTGGCCACCCTGGCCACCATCGTATAGGCCGGATCGTACATATTCCCCAGGTCGTAGCGGATCGTCTGCCCGAGGAGCGTGCTCGCGGCGGTGAGGCTCAGGCCATAGTCGGCCTCCAGCCAGCGCAGGAGCTCGGTCGTGGCGTGCTGGACGGCCTGGTCGAGCGGGCGCGCGTTGCCCACAGCCCAGATCGACGTCGTGTCCTCGCCGCGCGGCCAATGGATCTCCTTGCCCTTGAGCAGGTGCACCGTGAAGCGCACATCAAACGAGGTCTCGATCCCGGTGCCCGCAATCTCGCCGTCGCCCTGCATCGCGTGACCATCGCCCAGGTGGATCAGCGCGCCGGGCTCGAAGACGGGGAAGTAGGCCGTGGTGCCCACGACGTAGCCGCGGTAGTCCATATTGCCCCCGTGCGGCCCCGAGGTCGCGGTGCTGATCGCCTGTCCACCCGCTGGCGCCACGCCCAGGCACCCCAACATCGGCGCGAGCTCGAGCACGAGGCCCTCGAGCCCTGCCATCGGCTCGATCAGCCGTGCCCTCCCCGCCTCGAGCTTCCAGAAGACGACTTCCATCTCCGGCAGCGTGCGCACGAAGTCGGGGTCGACGCAGTTGAGCGCCACCCGCGTACGGGTCCAGCCCGAGTCGCGGCTCGGCGCCAGGTGCTCCAGCGCGATGGCAATCGTGTCACCGGGTTCAGCGCCCTCGACGTAGAAGGGCCCGGTCTGTGGGTTTCCGGGCGGCATCACCTGCTCGCCGCGCGCATCGTAGCCCCAGGCGTCGATCGTCGACGTGATGACCGTGTCGCCGTCGGCGATGCGCAGCACCGGCTCGTGGGGGCCAAACGTGGTCTGGTAGATCGTGGGGACGAAGGTATGAACAGCCATACGCACCTCGCTCTCATTGGGGATGTAGTCCAGACATCCTTAGCGTAGCACCACGGGGCAGCCGCGCAAGTGATCGTTGTGCTTCGGCTATGCAACGTTCAACGCGGGACCTCTATCCACGCAACCCGGGTTCGATTACATTTCTCGCCCCTTGACAGCACGAGCATTGTGTTGTAATATACAAGACAAGTGTCTTCTATTTTGAGACACAACGACAGAGGGTTGCCGCTAGAACCGAGGCTAGGAGAGGAGAACGGAATGGACACTTACATGCTCCATCACATCGTGCACCTGATCACCGCCCACCCGGAGTTCCTCGTCCAGGAAGAGGATGTGGAGCCAAGGCGCAAGCGGGGACCGTCGCTGGAAGAACGACTCAGCGGCCTATGGCAAGCGCTCGCGCGCGTCGCCAACGTCGAACAGGAGGCCGTCGTCTACTGCACCGCCCAGCCGTGGGAGTGTTAGGCGCGGCCCTAGCACCAAGGCGCCCGCGGGGAGACTTCCCGCGGGCGCCCTTTTTGTTCCCGAATCATCCACACAAACGCCTTGCCCAAGTGACCCGATATTATTGATATTTATATCTCTTATATGCCATACTCCTTTGACAGGGTGTTCTCAGCCACTGCCCGGCCCACGCGCCGCGCCAGCAAAGGAGACCCGATGGTCACTCCGCCTCACTCAAAAGTCCCCCGCTCACACGCGCCGTCGTTGCCCTGGCTTTGGCGCTTCTGGCATATGCCGGAGGTGTGAGCCTGCGCTGGCCCACACCTCCGGCGCCCATCGGCGCAGCGCCCCATAGCTGCACCGCCCCGATCGAGCGCAACCACGGCCCGTCGGCCCTGCAAGCGCAGAGAGGCGCGAGCACGGCTGCGGTCGAGGACCTCTACCTGGGCACGCTCACCACCGATTTCACCGTGGGTAACCCCCGGGAGACCGCTCAGGCCGTGGCCCTCATCGTGCGCCCGGTGTGCAACTGCCGCTGAGCTGGACCTACCGGCTGAGCACGACATCGCTGGCGCTTGGTGCAGGCGAAACCGCCACCGTCACGCTTACGGTCGACGTCGGGCACGCCGTGCCCGAAGACTCCCTCGCGCGGCTCTCCGTCGAGGACTACCTCGGCTCCGACCTGATCGGCGGCTTCCTCTAGCGCCTCCTGTAGTGCCGAAGCACCTCTGGGTGTCTGGGTGCCGGGGACTTTCCGCAGTCCCCGGCACCTCTCTCCCGCCCGGTGCCGGGGACCTGTCGACCAGCCCACCTCCCATAACACACCCACCTTGCCCATCACACCCCGGTCCCCGGCACCTCTCCGCCGCAGCGGGAAGCCACCATCGTGATACAATACAGGGTACCTGCCGCAACGCCGTCGCAGTGACCGCGTCTGCAGCCTTCCCCTAAGTCGGTGAAAGGTGGATCGCAATGGACGGGTTCTTCAAGTTCACGGCTAGCCGCAACGGTCGCATCGCGCGGATTATCGCCGGAGTCGTCCTCGTCATCCTCGGCGCCGTGGTCCTCGAGGGCACCGCCGGATGGATCGTCGCGATCATCGGCCTGGTTCCCCTGAGCGCAGGGCTCTTCGACTGGTGCTTCTTCGCGCCCCTGTTCGGCAAGCCCTTCCTGGGCCCCGGCCTGCGCAAGAACGCCGAGTAAGGGCGACGCACTCCCACACGACGCAACCCGCCCGGTCAGGGCTGGCGTATAGCGCCGTGCCCCTGTCACGCCAGCGAAACACGAGGAAAGGACTACCCCAATGATCAGGATCCGACTGACCAGCGTCCTGGTAAACGATCAGGCGCGAGCGCTGCAGTTCTACACCGACGTCCTCGGCTTCGTCAAGGTGCTCGACCTGCCGGCGGGCGACTACCGCTGGCTCACCGTCGCGCCGCCCGATGAGATAGACGGCGTCCAGCTCGCCCTCGAACCCAACGTCCACCCCGCCGCCGGGACCTATCAGGCCGCGCTCTATGCCGATGGCATCCCCGCGACCGCCTTCGCCGTCGACGACCTCGATGCCGAGGTCGCGCGCCTGACCGGCCTGGGCGTCGCGGTCACCCGCCCCCCGGCGATGGAGGGCGTCCCGCCCATCGCGCTCTTTGACGACACCTGCGGCAACCTGATCCAGCTCTACCAGGTCTAGCCCTATCTTATGTAGGCCGGTTCTCCAGAACCGGCCCCGGAAGGTCGCCATGCCTTTCGCCAAGAAGTGGTCCGCCATGATGCGCTTTCCCCTCCCCGGGGAGACCCTGGGCGAGTTCACCGTCGAGTCGATCGACCTGCGCGACGTGGCCGGCGAGTTTGGCCAGCACGGCTATACCCTCTCGATGGTCGTCCGCGGCCCGGGCGGGCAGACCGCGCTGCAGAAGGCGCTGCGTCCCCTCTTCGGCGCGCGCCCGGTCACCTTCTCTGCCTACGGCAACCCCTACCAGCTCTGGGCCGGCAAGCCCGAGATCGAGCCCCTGGGCGACCAGCGCTACGCGATCACCGCGCGCGGCGCCGGCGTCCCGATCGCGCTCGAGGAGATCCTGCAACGCTTCACCGACGCGCTCGCCGAGGACGGCGCCCTCGCCGGTGACCCCACCCCTGGCGACCGTGCCGCTCTCATCGCGACCTACCTCGATCGCTACCGCGCCACCATCGAGCGCGACGCCAACCGCTACCGGAGCAGGCTCCGCCGCTTCCTGAGCTGACCCGTCGCAACGCTGGAACCATTCACCCCCCAACAACGTCCATGCCCTGAACAACATCATAAGGGAGACGAATGACATGCGTTTGACAAAGACTATCGTGGGATTGGGTGTGATGGCTGTGTTGGCAGTGATGGTGGCAGGCTGTGCGCCGCGCACCGTCTCGGGTGAGAACGCGACGGATCCGACCGCCGGGACCCCGACCGAGATGCCTGAGACGCCGGCGGGCCTCGATGGCTCGCAGTGGAACGTCATCGAGCTCGATGGCGAGCCGGTCACCGGCGACGCCGCAGGCACGCTGGACTTCGAGGACGGCCGCGTGGGCGGCAAATCCTTCTGCAACAGCTTCGGCGGCACCTACGAGATCGACGGCGATGCCCTTATCCTGGGCGAGCTCATGCAGACGCTGATGGCGTGCGAGGACATGACGCTCGAGACGGCCTATACCGCAGCGCTCAATGAGGTCGCGACCTACCGCATCGACGGGGGAACCCTGATCCTGACCGACGCCGCGGGGACGGACCGCGTGGTCCTCAGCCCGGCGAAGCCCGCCAGCCTCGAGGGCACGCTCTGGACGCTGACCGGTCTGGCAGACGGCGACGCCATCGCCAGCCCCGTGCTCGGCAGCGAAGTCACGGCTGAGTTTGCCGGGGGCACACTCAGCGGCAGCGCCGGCTGCAACCGCTACACCGCCAGCTACACCCGCGAGGGGACCGCCCTCACCCTGGGCCCGGCGGGCGCGACCAAGATGGCGTGCCTCGACCCGGCCGGCGTGATGGAGCAGGAGCAGGCGTTCCTGGCGGCGCTGGAGACGGTTGCGTCCTACGCGACCAAATGCGCCAGCCTCACGCTCTTCGACGCAGACGGCGCCGTGGTGATGACCTTCCAGGCGACGCGCTAGCCGCGCTGCCGCACCGGGCCGGCCCCTACGCGCCGGCCTCGGCCTCACTCAGAGCGCGGTCGACCAGATCCAGCACCTTCAGCGTCGCAGCCATATCGCGAAGGTAGCCCAGGTCCAGTCGACCGCGCTGCACCATCAGCACCCCCTGCACATCCCGCCACTGGCGCTCCGACACCTCGCCCCCCTGCCGGTACCATGCCAGCTTGGCCAGAACGATATCCTCGGCCGAGACGAAGTAGGCGGCCTCCGGCTCCGTCGCCGCGGGGCGGATCGACTGCCTGCGGTCAAGCTCCGCTGCATGGAAGCGGCTCGCCTTGGCCACAAAGACGTCGATCTTCAGCAGGGTCTCCATATGGAGAAGGTTGAACGAGGATTGCCGCGAGATCGCGTCGCGGATCATCACCTCATCGGCATAGTAAGCACCGCCCAGCGCCTCTATCAACGGGGCAACGTGCTCCTGAGCAAGGTCCGCAACGAGGTCGATGTCCATCGTCGCGCGGGCCACGCCGTGGATCGCGCTGGCAAGCGAGCCGCCGATCGCGTACCGGACACCGAGCGCTTCGAGGCGCCTTGCGATGGAGAGGGTCACCTCGATCGGAGTCATGCCTGCGGCTCCTGGGAGCCATAGGCCCGGCTGGCGAGATCCTCGCCATAGAGGATAACCGCCACACGGTAGCGCGTCTGCTCCGGTGTCTCACCCGGATGGCGCAGACGCACGCCGGCCTCCACCAGCGCACGCACGGCGTCGCTCATCTGGAAAGCCAACGCAAGCTTCCGCGCCGGCGAGAGCGCTCGCCAGGCCTCGATCTGCAGTCGCGCAATCTCCGGAGCCGTATCGCCGCTCATAACCCGATTATACCGGCATCGCGCGACTGTGCACCACCCTGACACGCCCCCTCGCAGGGTTTCCGCACCCTGCGAGGGGTTCTGGAGCACGGCGGTGCTCGTTCGGACACTAAGGCGCTCACATTGGGTTCCGCTGCTACCCCTCAGAACCCTTGCGAGGGTGCGCGTCGGAACACGGG
>JAXGUU010000249.1:0-6286 GCA_040774145.1 Anaerolineae bacterium | reverse complement strand
CGCCGCCTACGGTACCGCTCGTCCCTTACACTTGATCTACTCGCAGCTCCATGCCCGGCGCGTGATCGATCTCCGCGCGCACCAGTCCGACAAGCTGGCGCTTATCTGGCCCGTACGCGGCTACGATGACCGCGGACGGCCAGACAGGCCAGCTGCCCTCTGGCACAAATCGGGTTCTGAACTGACAGAGCCGTGGGAATCGGGTAGCGTGCCGCGCGGTCGGCGTGCCCTGAGGTGCTTGACAATGGCGGGGGTTTGGCCTAGAATAATATTAACCTTGGTACAATAGCATACCAGATCCCGTTCTTCATCTCTCGCCTCATCTCCCTCTCCCTCTTCCTTCTCCAGGTCACCATCACCTCAGGAAGGTGACTGCCGTGCATCGACAGCAACGATGGCTCGATGGGAACCGGTACCGGTGGACGGCTTGCACGTTCACGCTAGCAGCGTGCTGCTCTGGTATGCTCGTCCGACTGCCTGGTCCCTCGATGTTTCCCCTACCCTTAGGAGAGCCCTATGCTAATCGCGCGCGTCGTCGGTTCTGCCGTCTCAACGATCAAAGAGGAGCCCCTGCGCGGGCTTAAGTTACTTGTGGTGCGCGAGGCCACGCCGGCTAATGAGCTGCGCGGCGAGCCCTTTGTCGCTGCAGACACAGTAGGTGCCGGGGAGGGTGAGCTGGTGTTGGTCGTCATGGGGAGTGCTGCGCGTCAGACGGATAAGACGCGCGACTATCCCGTGGATGCGGCGATCATCGGCATCCTGGATTCCCTTGAAGTTGAAGGTGACGTTCCCTTCCGGAAGAGCTGAGCGTGCAGGTGATACACTGTGCTCCGGCGCTTATCTGTCCGCGTGACCCGACTCCGATCTCCGGAGGCGTGGGTGGGCCAGGCTGCCGTCTGTTTCCCCGTAACTTGAGGAAGGTCGATCTATGAACTTGAAGTGCACCCTGTTCGGTACGACGTACACGTTCCAATCGCTGAAAGAGGTCCTGGCCAAGGCCAACGAGCCGAAGTCGGGCGATGAGTTGCTGGGGATCGCGGCGGAGACGGCGACCGAACGTATGGCGGCGCGGTACGTTCTCGCTGATATGACGCTCGAGGACATCCGCAACCATCCCGTGATCCCCTACGAGACCGACGAGGTCACGCGCGTGATCCTGGATGACCTCAACGACGCGATTTTCGATGAGGTCAAGCACTGGACGGTGGGCCAGTTGCGGGAGTGGGTGCTGGACCACGGCACGACCGGGTGTGACCTGCTGCGCGTCAGCCGTGCGCTGACCTCGGAGATGATCGCCGGGGTGGCCAAGCTGATGTCGAATATGGACCTGGTCTACGGCGCGCGGAAGATCCGCGTGATCACGAAGGCCGCTACCGAGGTGGGGATGGAGGGCACGATGTCCTTCCGCCTCCAGCCCAACCATCCGACCGATGACTGGCAGGGGATCCTGGCGGCGATCATGGAGGGGTTGAGCTACGGCAGTGGCGACGCGATCATCGGCATCAACCCGGCTGAGGACTCGGTGGCGGGCACGCGGGCGCTGATGGAGCGCAGCACGGAGTTCATGCAGACGTGGGAGATCCCCACCCAGAACTGCATCCTCTCGCATATCACCACGCAGATGGCGGCGGTGCGTCAGGGCGGGCCGGTCTCGGTGCTCTTCCAGAGCATCGCCGGCACGGAGGACACGAACGACTCGTTCGGGGTGAACAAGGCGCTGCTGGATGAGGCCTATGACCTGATCCTGCATCAGGGGACGGCGCCCGGACCGCATCTGCTCTACTTCGAGACGGGACAGGGATCGGAGATGGCGGTGGGGTGCGATCATGGCGTCGACGAGCTGACGCTGGAGTCGCGCACCTACGGCTTCGGGCGCCACTTCAGGCCCTTCATGGTCAACAACGTCTCGGGCTTCATCGGGCCGGAGACCATCTTCGACGGCAAGCAGGTGATCCGGGCCTCGTTGGAGGATCACTTTATGGCCAAGCTGCACGGGCTGCCGATGGGGATGGCGCCCTGCTATACCAACCACACCAACGCCGACCAGAACGATCAGGAGACGGCGACGATGCTGCTGGCGATGGCGGGGGCGAACTACTTCATGGGTGTGCCGATGGGTGACGACGTGATGCTCAGCTATCAGGATACGAGCTTCCACGATGACGTCACGCTGCGCGAGCTGCTGGGATTGCTGCCCGCGCCGGAGTTCTACGCCTGGCTGCAGAAGCTGGGCCTGATGCGAGATGGGAGGCTCACCGACATCGCCGGCGATGCCTCGATCTTTCTGAGGTGATTCCGGACACTCGGTTCATTGTACATCGAAGAGCCAGGAGGTGACTATTGCACTATTGCGTCGCACTGAGGTCTGTCTTCTGTATCTAGACTGAGATCACTACTGTCATTCATCTATCAAATGGGAGGTGCAAGTTGAGCATCAACGAGGTCATCGTCTTCATCATGATGATTTTCATGATGTTGGGCGCTATTGACCGGATCCTCGGCAATCGGTTCGGATTGGGATCGGAGTTTGAGGAGGGTTTCAACGCGATGGGACCGCTCGCACTCGCGATGGTCGGCGTTGTCTCCCTGGCCCCTGTCCTTGCCAAGATACTCCGGCCAGTTGTTGTGCCCGTCTACCAGTTGCTTGGTGCTGACCCATCCATGTTCGCCACGACGCTCCTGGCGATTGACATGGGCGGTTACCCGCTGGCCAAGGAGCTCGCCTTGACGCCGGAGGCAGCTTTGTACTCCGGCATCATCCTCGGCTCGATGATGGGCGCGACCATCGTTTTCTCCATCCCGGTGGCGCTGGGCATCATTCCGCACGAGGATCGGCCCTGGCTGGCGAAGGGCATGTTGGCCGGCTTTATCACCATCCCCATCGGATGCATCATCGGTGGGTTGGTTGCCGGCTGGCCTCTGGGCTTCTGTGTCGTCAATATGATCCCGGTAGCGATCGTTGCCGGTCTGATCGCGCTCGGTCTCTGGAAGATTCCCGACCAGATGACCCGCGGTTTCGACATCTTCGGCAAGGGTGTGGTGATCATGATCACGATCGGCCTTGCTGCCATCATCTGGGAGACCATGACCGGGATCGTGCTGATCCCCGGATTGGCCCCGGTGTGGGAGGGTATCACGATCGTTGGCGCCATCGCCATCGTGCTGTGTGGTGCCTATCCTATGGTTAAGGTAATCATCAAGGCCGCAGCGAAGCCGCTCGGTGCCGTGGGCCGCCTCTTGGGGATGAACGAGGTGTCGGCCGGTGGTATGGTCGCCACGCTCGCCAACAACATCCCCATGTTCGCGCTGATGAAGGACATGGACAACCGCGGCAAGGTGCTGAACTCGGCCTTTGCCGTGAGCGCCGCCTTCACCTTCGGTGATCATCTCGGCTTCACCGCCGGCAATGAGCCGGACCTCATCTTCCCGATGATCGTCGGCAAACTGGTGGCAGGCGTCACGGCGGTCGCGGTGGCGATGTTGGTGGCTCCCAAGACCGGTTCCGTGGAGGCGACGGGGGGGACCCATACACCCGTCATCGATCCCTCGAAGCCGGATGCCGGATCGGAGATCCTGTAGCTGCAGCACCACGGGGTGGGGAGGGGATGACGTTACTCGCTCCCTGATCCCCTAACCAAAGTATACCCAAGTGAACGAAGGAGACTCCTATATGGCTATTCAGATGATTGCGTTGGGGATGATCGAGACGAAGGGGCTGGTTGGGGCGATCGAGGCGGCGGACGCGATGGTCAAGGCGGCCAACGTCACGCTGATCGGCAAGGAGGTCATCGGCGGCGGCTATGTCACCGTGATGGTGCGCGGCGATGTGGGCGCGGTAAAGGCGGCGACCGATGCGGGGGCAGCGGCGGCGCAGCGCATCGGCGAGCTGGTCAGCGTCCACGTGATTCCCCGCCCCCATGGGGATGTGGAGTTCATCCTGCCCAAGGTGAGCGAGGACTAGGCAGCGCATGGCACGTGATGGGCGCGAGCTGCTGAGTGTCGGCATCGACGTGGGGACGACGACCACGCAGTTGGTCTTCTCCCGACTGACGGTGCAGGACGTGGCACGCTTGGGCCAGGTGCCGCGGCTCGAGGTGAGCGCCAAGTCGGTGCTCTACGAGAGCCCGATCTACTTCACGCCGCTGACCACGCCCGAGCTGGTGGATGTGGAGGCGCTCACGGCGCTCGTGCAGCAGGAGTACCGCAGTGCGGGTTTTGCACCCGGCGACATCGAGACCGGCGCGGTGATCGTGACCGGTGAGATCGCCCGTGCGCAGAACGCCGACGCGATTCTGGATGCGATCTCGCACCTGGCGGGCGAGTTCGTGGTGACGGTTGCCGGCCCCAGCGTGGAGGCGCAGATCGCCGGGCGCGGCGCCGGTGCTGCGGCCTACTCGGTGGAGCACTACACGCAGGTGACGAACGTCGACATCGGCGGCGGCACGGCCAACGCGGCGATCTTCCGCGTGGGCGAGCACCTGTCGTCATCGACGCTGGCGGTGGGCGGTCGCCAACTGGTGATCGAACGGACGTCGGGCATCGTGCGGCACATCGCGCCGTCAGGTCGCATCATCGTGGATGCGCTCAACCTGCCGCTGCGTGAGGGTGGGCAGGCGACGCTTCCCGCCCTGGAGCGGTTCTGCGACTGCATGGCCGACCTGACCGCGGATCTGCTCGAAGGGCGCGAGAGCGAGTTGGGCCGGCAGATTCGGCTGACCCCGCCGCTGGAAGGCACTGAGCGGTCAACCGTGGTCTTCTTCTCCGGTGGTGTGGGCACCTACTACTACGACCCCATCGAGGTCCACACGCTCTCCGAGGCGCTGGTGCATGACGACGTGGGCCCGCTCTTCGCCCAGTCGTTGCGGCTCAACGCCCGGGTCAGGAAGCTAAATGTCAAGAAGCCGGCGCAGACACTGCGGGCGACGGTGATGGGGGCCTCGAGCCAGACGGTGACGCTCAGCGGCAGTACCATCTGGGTGGCGCGTGAGGAGTTGCCGCTGCGGGATCTGCCCGTGGTGCGCGCGCACGCGGCCCTTGAGGCCATCGCCGGGGCGGATCCGGAGCGGCTCGCCGCGGCACTGCAGCAGGCAGGTCAGCGGTGGGATGCCGGTGAGGAGGTGGCCAACATCGCGCTGACGATGGACCTGCCGCCCCGCCTGGATCACCCGACCCTGACCGCCATCGCCGAAGGGGTGGCGCGCTATGCTGACCGGCGCAACGGCGAGCGACCGATCATCCTGGTGCTCGAACGCGACTTCGCCCAGGCGCTCGGACAGACGATCCACGCGCTGCGCCCGGGCCTTCCCCTGGTCGTGATCGATCAGGTGGGGCTGGGCGAGGGCGACTTCATCGACATCGGTCTGCCGCTTCTGGGGGGGCGCGTCGTGCCCCTCTCCGTGAAGACGTTGATCTTTTACCATAGCTAGTGATGTGTCTGCGGGTCTCCGGCGTGCCGCCATCCGGCGCCGGGGCCGCAGCCGTCACAGGCCGAAGACAGAATTGCCGCCGAAAGGAGGCGCTACATGCTCCTACGCACTAAGTTGTTTGGCAAAACGTATGAGTTCGGCTGTATCAAAGAGCTCATGGCCAAGGCCAATGAGGAAAAGTCCGGCGACCGCCAGGCCGGCATTGCTGCCGAAAGCGTCGCCGAACGGATGGCCGCCAAGCACGTCTTGGCGGAGGTGCCGCTGGAGGTCCTGCGCGAGAATCCCGCCGTGCCCTACGAGGAGGATGAGGTCACCCGCGTCATCCAGGACGCCGTCAACGAGACCATCTACAACGAGATCAAGGGCTGGACGGTGGGCGAGTTCCGTGAGTGGCTGTTGGCCGACACGACGACCGGCGACATGGTGCGCCGGATCAGCGGGGTCGGGAACAAACCGCGTGCGGTCGGCGAAGAGCACCTACAACTGGCGCTGGCGAATCTGACCCGGTTCCCGATCGTGGGCTTAACGGATCAGTTCGACGCTACGATACGCCGTTGGGCGCCCCTGTTGGGGTGGAGCGATATTCAATATAAGCATCGTCTGGCTCAACCGGATAGGCTGAAGCAAGAGGATTTGCCGGCGAGTTTGGTGAAGGCAGTCAGGCAGCGGCAGCAGTACGATCAGGCGCTTTACGAGTGCGTATTGAACCGGGACTGGGCGGATGGATAATCTGACCGTCGTCGTACCCTACTATCGCGGCGAAGCGACTTTGCGCCGCCTTCTGGACTCACTGCCGCCGCGTCTGCCGGTCATTATCGTAGACGACGGCTACAGCGAGGGCCTGGAGTTCCCCGACCTGG
>JAXGUU010000248.1:0-6320 GCA_040774145.1 Anaerolineae bacterium | reverse complement strand
TGTCGAAGAGCGTGCCCCCCGCATCCCAGATGAGGTGCGTGATCACGGCAGCTCCGCGCATAGCAGGCCCGGCTCACCGAGCGGCTTCCGGGCCGGCACAGCACCGTCCGGGCTCACCACGAACGCGCCGCCGAACGAACCATCATCGGGCAGGGACTCGCCATCGGCGAGGTAGTTGACCATCAGCGTCGTCGCGCCCAGGTGGCGCACGCGCTCCGCATAGGCCGGCATCTCCGACCGATCCCACCGCGCCTGATCCACAGCCCCATCGGCAAAGCACCGGGCAAACGGCAGAAGCACGACATCGGGGTCTCGTTCGCGCGCCTGCACCACGATGCCATCATCGAAGAGGTCGCCGCAGAGCAGCATCACGAGCCTGCCCCAAGGCGTCTCGACGCTCGGGACGTCGCTCCCCTGCCGGTAGACCAGCGGCGAGGCGGCGGGCCCATGCCACTGGGGATTGATGCGTCGATAGGTCAACCGGATCTCACCGGTAGGGTCCACCAACACAGCGCTATCGTAGAGGCTGCCACCGTCGCGTTCCAGCAGCCCAAAGGCCACCCAGAGCCGGCGCGCTCGCGCGACCTCACGCACCGCCTCAGTCGCCGGTCCCGGCACAGGCTGCCCGAGCGGCAGGTCGTGCTGAGGGTCGTCGTCGTTGACCAAGCCCGTGATCGCCGCCTCGGGGAAGAGCACCAGATCGACCTGAGCGTCCGCGGCCTCGTCGGCCAGGTCGATCAGCCGACGCAGGTTGTCCGCCGGATCGGCGCCGATCTCGAGCACCGCGAGCCCGATGCGCAAGCCTAGAAGCCCTCCAGGTGGCTGAGGTCGGCGATACCGTTCGCTAGGGCAGCGATCCGCTGCAGCAGCGCTAGGCGTGTGCGGCGCAGCGCCTCATCCTTCGCCATCACCAGGACCTCATCGAAGAAGGCCTGGATCTGGGGCACCAACGGGACGAAGGCGTGCAGCAGCGTGTCGACATCGCCCGCCCCGCTCACCTGGGCCTCTGCCGTCAGCAGGCTCTCATAGAGCAGGCGCTCCTCCGCCTCGACGAGGCGATCAGGCTCCAGCTCAAAGGGCGGCTGATCCCGCGTGATGCGCACGCAACGGGCATAGTTATCGAGCAGCAGGGGCCAATCCTCGCGCGCGACCCAGGATGACAGCTGCTCCGCCGCCCGCCGTGCCGCGACGGGATCAGCGCCCTGTTCGGCTAGAACGGCTGCCACCACGTCGTAGGCGAAGCCCGCGTCGCGCAGTGAGCTCTCCAAACGACCGGCGACGAAGGTCAACACATCCTCACGCGTGCCCGGTCGGGGTTCGACGGGCAGCAACTCCAACGCTCGGTCGACCAGATCGGAGACAGAGAGCGGGAGCTCGCGCTCCAACAGAATCTGGACGATGCCTGCGGCAGCGCGGCGCAGGCCATAGGGATCGGTCGAACCCGTCGGCTCCATCCCCACGGCAAAGAGACCCGTGAGCGTGTCCGCCCGATCGGCGAGCGCGAGGGCCACCCCGACCCGGCTCTCGGGCACGTCGTCGCCGGCACTGCGCGGCAGGTAGTGCTCAAAGATCGCCTGCACGACGGCGGGCGCCTCGCCCGAGTACTGCGCGTACTCCCGGCCCATGATGCCCTGTAGGCTGGTCATCTCGACCACCATCTGCGTCGCCAGATCGGCCTTGGCCAACCTCGCAGCGCGGGTCAGCAGACGCACCTCGTCACCCGCCAGCCCCAGCTTCTCACCCACCCACGGCGCCAGCGCCTCCAGCCGCGTCGACTTATCCAGCATCGAACCCAGGTCCACCTGGAAGGTCAGCTTCGCCAGCCCCTCACGATAGGTCTCCAACGGCGAGCGCAGATCCTGGTTGAAGAAGTACTCCGCATCAGCGTAGCGTGCGCGGATCACGTCCTCGTTGCCGAGCCGAACGACGTCAAGATGCTCACGCCCACCGTTGCGGATGGTCACAAAGTAGGGCATGATCTTCCCCTGCGGATCGAAGACGGGGAAGTAGCGCTGGTGCTTCTTCATCACGGCGATCAGGACCTCCTGAGGCAGCGCTAGATACCGTGCCTCGAAGCTGCCGAGCAGCGCCGTGGGCACCTCAACCAGGTGGCCCACCTCCTCGAGCAGCGCGGGGTCGTCGCGGATCACCCCGCCCACCTCCGCCGCCACCGCCTGTGCCTGCCGCAGGATCTCGGCGCGCCGGGCGTCAGGGTCGAGGAGCACGCCATAGGAGGTCAACGTCGATCGATAGTCCTGAGCTGATGGCAGCGCCACCACCGGCGAGCGCGCCGGACGCGGCCCGCGGGTCAGCCGGTCGCTCTCCAGCCCGGCATAGCTGAAGGGTACCACCTGCTCGCCGAGCAAGCCCACCAACCACCGGATCGGACGGCTGAAGGCCGTCCCCTCCTCACTCCAGCGCATGGATCGCGGGAAGTGCAGCCGCGCGATCCAACCGGGCAGCGCCTCGGCAAGCACGTCCACCGCCGAGCGCCCCTCGATCCGCTGATGGGCGACGACGTACTCGCCCCCATCCAACGCCTGCACCTCGAGGTCGGCGACCGCCACACCTCGCGAGCGCGCGAACCCCTCGGCGGCACGCGTTGGGTTGCCGTCCTTGTCGAAGGCCGCCCGTGACGGCGGCCCCTTGACCACGCGCTCCTCATCCTCCTGCATCGTCGCGACCTGTTCGACGTAGACCGCCAGGCGGCGCGGTGTACCCCAGACGTGGATGTCGCCGTGGGCCAGCCGCAGCTCATCCAGCGCCCCCGAGACCCAGTCGGAGAGCTGCGTCAGGGCAGCGCTGAGATGGCTGACCGGCAGCTCCTCAACGCCGATCTCGAAGAGGAACGGGGCCCGCCCAACCGGCACCGCCTCCGGAGACGATGCGTCATCACCCAACGGCAGGTGGAGCATCGCGCCCACGCCGCCCGGCGTCCGGGTAAGGGCGTTGCGTGCTCGCCAGGGGAAGCCGGCGCGCTCACGCTGCTCCAGATAGACCTCGGCGACGCGGCGCGTCAGGTCACGCATGCGCTTGAACAGGGTCGCTCGTTCGGTCACCCCGACGGTCCCTCGGGCATCGAGGACGTTGAAGGTGTGCGAACAGCGCAGAATGTAGTCCAGCGCCGGCACGGCGAGGCCCTGATCTAGCGCCAGCAGCGCCTCAGCCTCGAAGAGATCATACATCTTCAGCAGCCGGTCGACATCGGCCAACTCGAAGTTGTAGCGGCAGTAGTCGATCTCCTGATCACGCAGGATCTCGGCATAGGTGTGCGTGTCATCCCAGAGGATGTCCCAGACCGAGTGCTTGTTCTGCAGGTACATCACAATCCGCTCGAGGCCATAGGTGATCTCGACCGCGGGCGTGTCCAGCGTCATGCCGCCCGCCTGCTGGAAGTAAGTGTACTGCGTGATCTCCTGTCCGTCGAGCCAGACCTCCCACCCCAGACCCCAAGCACCGATCAGAGGGCTCTCCCAGTTGTCCTCAACAAAGCGCACGTCGTGTTCGTCCAGGCGGATGCCCAGGGCCTCCAGGCTACCCAGATACCGTTCAAGGGGATCGCCGGGATCGGGCTTCAGGATCACCTGCATCTGCGTGTGCATCTGCATACGGTTCGGGTTGTCGGCATAGCGCCCGTCGTCGGCGCGGAACGAGGGTTCCACGTAGGCCACGTTCCACGGCTCGGGTCCCAGCACGCGCAGGACCGTCGCCGGGTTCATCGTACCGGCGCCCACCTTCTCGCTATAGGGCTGCCAGATCAGGGCCCCTTGCTCCGCCCAGAACGCCTGAAGCCGAAGTATCGCTTGTTGAAATGTCAGCATCGTCCTATCCGTCCTTCTTCACATTGACCATCTGTCGAGACTCACCCCTGTATCACCCGCAAGCTACCGGGCCGGATCTCAAGGTGATGCGCGATGTAGTGCTGCATCACAGCGTCCAACTCCTGCGCGGCCCGTGCAGGGAACGGGAACTGCTTCACGTCCTCGTAGTCGCGCTGTTGAAGTGCCTGGAGCCACGAGAGCGCGCTCGGCGAAAGCCCGCGCACACCGGGCAGCTGGCGCCCCGCCGCATAGCACGTCGGGCAGAGCGCTCCACCCCGCTCGGGATCGATCCCATACATCCGGCGATCCGCGCGGCGCGGACGCAGGGCCTCACCGCATAGATCTCCGGTATCGTCACCCACGCAGGACAGCCACTCAGGCCGGAACCCGGCGAGCGTCAACAACCGCTGCTCGGTCCAGCGCACCAGAAGCTCGGGCAGCTCATCGCGCTCCAGCGTTGTGAGCGTCCCGTCGAGCAGCTCATAGAGCGTCTCGTTCGCCTCCTGCTCAAAGAAGCGCATCACCAGCTCAGCGACATAGCGCGCATAGGTCCCCCGCTGCAGATCGTCCTGGAGGATGGGGCGCAACACCTCGGCCTCGGCCTGGCTGATGATGTCCCACGAATGCTCGACACGCGAGACGAGCAGCTTCGTGCGGGCAAAGAGCTCCAGGTGTCCGGCCTTGCGAGACTGCGGCTTGCGTGTGCCCTTCGCCAGCAGATCGACCCGCCCCTGAGGCGTGAGGCAGATCACTACACGGTCGGCCTCGCCATAGTCGCGCCGACCCAGGACGATCCCGACGGTTTGGTAGAGTCTCGAGCGCACGCTGTCCTGCTCCCGTCCGCGTCAGAGGGCCTACGCCCCCCCCTAACGCACACTATCCTCGGATTATACCACAGGGGAGAGGCGCGTTAGCTCGCGGCGACCGGCCTTAGCCAGCGCCTCGCCGAGCGCCAGCACCGAGGCGGGTTCGGCCCACTCGGTGAGGAAGAGCGTCGCCCCATCGACATCCCGCACCTGAAGCCGGGCGAGCGTGAGCGTGGTCGGCGGTGCATCCTCGAACGCCGCCGTCTCGACCTCGAAGGCGGCGACCCGATCCAGCGGGAGCTGCAGCACCGTCCGCGGGGCGATCAAGGGCCACGTCCGGGTGCGCTCGAGGCTGCCGCCGTCGGGCAGTCGCTCAAGGTGCCCCCCATCGACGAGGGGCGTCGTGAGGGTAAGGATCGCGGCGATGGCAAGCGCACCGGCGACCACGAGCCCGATCGCGCGCCACCGGGCGGGGGTCGGGCTCGGGAGCAGCAAGGCGACCAGGAAGACGGTAGCCACCAACACGCCGACCAGCAGCTTGTAGAGTGGGCTCCTCGCCGTCCAGGTCACATGGTTGCTTTCTGCCTCGCCAATCTCGATACGCATCGCTGCCCCCTCAGAAAATACGGATTCGTGCGCTAGTATACCGCAGCTCACTTGATCAGCAACAGGACTCAGCGTATAATGGGGTTGCGATGATCGATCTAAAGGAAAAACCCAACCTGGCTCAGTGGGGATGCCTGGTCATGCTCCTGGGCGCGATCACTCTCACCATCGTGGGAGCCATCTGGCTCTTCACCCGGCCCGCAGCCTCTCCCGAAGGTGCTGACCCGACCGCCATTGTGTGGACGACGACGCCAACGCCGATGCCCACGCTCTTTCCCACGCCCACGACGGCCTCAGCCGTCGTCATGCCCGACGCGATCGCGATCGGCGTGCGGATCAGCGTGAGCGGCACCGGCAACGTCGGGCTGAGCATCCGCAGGGAGGCCGGGGTCAACGCAGAGCGCGTCGCCGTCGCCCAGGAGGGCGAGACGCTGCTCATTGTGGGCGGGCCCCGGGTATCCGACGACTACACCTGGTGGTTCGTGAGGGACGAGCTCGACCCGACCCGCGAGGGCTGGGCGGCTCAGGACTTCATGATACCCACCGACTAGGTCGCGGTGCAGCGATGGAGACCAAGCGACGGGGGCCGTCGACGCGACGGGGGCCGTCGGCGCGACGGGAGCCCTCAGCGACCGACGCCGCTCGCCGGCGAGTCGAGGAGTTGCGCGAGGAGATCCGCTTTCACAGCCACCGCTACTATGTGCTGAACCGCCCGCTGATCGCCGACGGGCAGTTCGATGCCCTGGTCGATGAGTTACGCGAGCTGGAGACCGCCTACCCCGAGCTGATCACGCCCGATTCACCGACCCAGCGGGTCGGCGATCAGCCTGCCGAGGGATTCCGGAAAGTCGAACACCCCGCGCCGATCCTCAGCCTGGACAAGGCCACCTCGCGCGAGGAGCTCTTGGCCTGGCAGGCGCGGATCAGCAGGCTTATGCCGGCAGAGGGGTCCGGTGAGGTCACGCCTGCGCTTCGCTATGTGGTGGAGCCCAAGCTCGATGGGCTGACGGTGGTCCTCCACTATCGCGAGGGACAATTCGTCTTGGGCGCCACGCGAGGCGACGGTCAGGTCGGCGAGGACATCACC
>JAXGUU010000247.1:0-6347 GCA_040774145.1 Anaerolineae bacterium | reverse complement strand
GATACGCCTGCGCGGTGCGCACGACATCACAGCCCGCCGCCACCTCGAAGGGGCTCATCGCGTCCATCCCGATCGCCTCGCGGTAGAGCGGGATCACCGGATCGGCGAAGCCGTCGGTATCGACCTGGACGTAGAGGTGGCGCGACCGGTCAAGCTGCCGGGCCTTGATGTTGGCGACCAACTGCCGATAGTAGGGGAAGAGGAAGGTCTTCATCATCCGCGGCGAGATCAGCGGGCCGCCGTTGTAGCAGATGTCCTCGGCGATGAAGAACTCATCCAACGTGACATAGGCCTGATGGCGGGCGATCACCGCATCGGCGAGCTCGAACCACGCTTGCATGCAGGCGTGGACGACCTCGGGCATGTCGTAGAAGGCATAGAGCAGCGCCTCCGGACCCATCAGGCTCCTGAGGTACATATAGCCGCCCACCAGGTTCTGGGTGATCATCAGCCCCTGGGCCGCGGCCTCCTGGGCCCCCGCCATCCGTGGCTCGAGATCGGCATAGCGCTCGGGGGAGTCCGGGTCCATGCGCCACAGGATCTGCTCCTCGAAGGTGCGCTGATCCTTGACCGGGTGGTCGACGTACTCGGGCATGAAGCCGTCGCGTCGCCCCTTGAAGTAGAGCACGTGGCGCCCGGCGAAGTCCTGCACCAACTCGTACGCTCCGCGCTCCTCGAGCACGGTCGTCTCAAAGACCGGACAGAGCCCTGCCTCGCACCAGCCCAACTGCCCCAAGCTGACCTTGCCGGGCGGATCGAAGTCAAAGAGTTCGGCGAGGTCCGCGTCCGGCGGCAACCCCTGCTCGGCCCAGGTCTCCAGCGAGTAGTAGCCGAACTCCCGCTTGATCAGCGGGATGCCCGGCGTGATCGCGTAAGTATCGCGCAGATGCCGCGCCGCGGGCGCCATCGCTGCGCGCGGGGGAAGCGTCTGTATGCTATCGGACATCGTCATGCGAGTCACCCTCTCGTGTTCGCAATCCGCCTGACCTGCAGCGACTTCGCACCGAAGTTCACGAGCAAACCGATCGGATAGCCGGAGGCCCTCAGGTACGACAGCGTCTGGACGAAATGCACGTCCTCGAGCTCGTGTCTGGCCTTGATCTCAACCATGACTGCCCCCGAGGCATCGCCGACCACGAAGTCGACCCGATGGCGTCCCACGCATAGGCCGCGATAGTGCACGTCAATCCAGACCTCGCGCGCAGCATCGAGCCCACGCTGGTGAAGCTCATGCTCCAACGCCCGCTGATAGACCGTCTCCCGAAAACCCGGCCCGAGACCCCGGTGAACCGCCTGAGCCGCTCCAATGATCTGAGCGGTCAGCTCGGACAGCGGATAGGATGAATACCTGCGCTCTGTCTCCATGATCGCTGCCCCCGTTCCCGAATCGCTGATTGCGCTGATTCCTGGGACTACGCTGATCCGTCCCCTGCCGGCAGGCACTTCGCTCGCTGCAGCCTTCTTCACTTGCGAGATCTCAGCGTAATCATCCGCCTCAGCGTAATCAGCGATTCAGCTCCTCCAACTGCGTGACCATGTCCGCCAGCACCCCAAAGGTGACCTCGACCGCATCAGGCGTCGCGAGATCCACGCCCGCGAGCTTCAGTGCGTCCAGCGGGTACATCGATCCCCCCGCCTTCAGGAAGCTCAGGTAGTCGTCGACGGCCCCCGGCGTGCCCTCAAGGATGCGCTTGGCGAGGGCGTTGGCCCCCGAGATGCCGGTCGCATACTGATAGACGTAGTAGTCGACGTAGAGGTGACCGAAGGTCGCCCACGTGATCCCCACGAGGTCACGGTCAAAGGTCATCTCGTCGCCGTAACCCTCGGCGAAGAGATCTGCCATCAGCGCGATCATCGCATCGGCGCTCAGACCCTGACCGCGCTCGATCCTCCGGTGCGTCTCGAGCTCGAAGCGCGCAAGGGTCGGCATGATGAAGAAGTAGCGGTGGAAGTTGGACATCGCCTCCTCGATCACGCCGATGCGGAACGCCACGTCGTCCGTCACCTTGAGCAAGTGATCGCGCACCAGCGCCTGATGGAAGTTGGAGGCGACCTCAGCGACGAACAGGGCGTAATCACCGTAGAGGGAGGGTTGTGTCTCCCACATCAGGTGGGAGTGCATCGAGTGACCCAGCTCGTGAGCCAGCGTGCTCAGGCTGAAGATGTCGTTGCTATAGTTCATGCAGATGAAGGGAGGTGAAGTCAGCGTCGGTCAACACGCTCGCCGTCTGCTCCACGCCGGAGAAGGGATCCGAGAGCATCCCCAGCACCTGCTCGACCTCCGCGGAGCGCACGTGAGCCTGGCGGCGGAAGAGGTCGTCGACGTAGTGGGCCAGCTTCGCCAGGCGCGGCTCCGTCGCGATCCAGCTCCGCACGGTCTCCTCACCCAGACTCAGGAGCTCCGGATCGATGAAGGCCTTCGCGGCGATGAAGCGACCGTAGACATCACGCGCTCGGCCCGCGGCAAGCGCCGCCTGCTGGTCGCGCAGATCGACAGCATAACCGTAGGAGGCATAGGTGACCACCTTGCCGAGCCGATCGGCGAGGTTACTCATGGCATCCAGAGCCGCCACCAACACCGTAGGCCCCTCCGAGAGGCGCCCCTTGAAGGCTCCCAAGACGACAATCGCCCGCTGGAGGCACGTCAGCTCCGCCTCCCAGGCGGCATCTGAACCGAAGAGGCTCTCGGCATTCCAGGTATACTGCTTAGGGATCTCGTTGCGCTGTGGGACGGTTGTCGCGTTCACGGTCTCTCCTTTAGGTATCGCTTGCGCGTCAGCATCATATCGTAGGTCACGTCCGTCTTGCCGCCGGGCGGCTGGGGTATGCAGGCGAAAAGGTGGTAACCGTTCCTCTCGAAGGCGCGTACGCTGCGCGCATTGAAGTCGGCGATGTCGCAGCCGAAGACACGATCTGCCTGTTGGTCCTCAAAGGCAAAGAACGTCAGCAGCTCGATGATCTCAGTACCCAGCCCCCGCCCCCAGAAACCCTTCTCACCGATCATCAGGTCGATCCGCCGCAGGTTCTCACCGGGGAAGCGCTCCAGTAGACGCGCCAGGTTCATCTCCTGGAGCCAAGCCTCGCCGATCGGTTCGCCGTGGTGGAGCGGACTGATCGCTTCGGCGACGAAGCAGACGGCGTGCTGCGAGACACCCCGGTAGATGGCTTTGACCTCCTGAGGGGCATAGCCTTGAACGATATCGCCCTCGGCATAGTGAAGCACCTCAGGATCCTGGTTCCAACGCAGCAACAGCGGCCAATCATGCTCAGTCAGCGGGCGAAGGCGGACGTGCTTGCCTCTCAGGACCACATCGTGCACACGCAGCCTGTCTGCTGCAGTCTCAGGATCCATCTCGACCCACCTCCTCCCAGATTGTAGCCCGGCGCGCCGATCCCGCCAACCGATGGGTCGCGCGCCCCGCTCACAAGCGGTCATGTAGGTCGGAAAGCCGTTCCGACCTCTGCTCTCTCGTGACCGGGCTCGGGCGGGTCGGCTACCCGCCCCACATGCAGTCACGGCTGGCGCGACTGCAACTCCGAACCTATACTGAGAGCGGTGTCTTGACGACACGGTCTCCCGGAGTGGCGAGCTTCGCGCTGTTCTCCCCATCAGCAGCCAACCCTTCCCGCCGGGAGTGAGCGAATCGAGGGAGGTGACGATGAGCACGTCGGTGACCCACATCGCGTTGGTCGTGCCGGATCTCCGCGCGGCGGAGGGCTTCTATCAGTCCGTCTTTGACATGGCCCTCATCGGGCGCGAGGCCGTGCTCGGAGACGGGCAGTGGTACACGCTGCCCTTTGACAAGGGCTGGGAAGACGCCGAGGCGGCGGGCATCGAGCTGTCCATGGTCGCGCTGCGCAGCGGTGCCTTCGTGCTGGCCCTCTTCGCGGGTGGGACGATCGTGGGCCAGGTGCAGTTCATCGGCCTGACCATGGAGGCCGAGGCCATCGCCGCCGTTCGCACCCGGCTTCCGGCGGAGGCGCCTGTGCTGGGCGAGTCGGCAGACTACCTCGAGTTCCGTGACCCCTACGGGATCACGTGGCAGGTCTCGACGCCGGGTAGTGAGTTCCGCACGACGGGCGACTGGGCCGACCGCTGGCTTGAGCTGTGAGCGCCGACCAAGCGTGTCGAGGGTGAGCGTGACGCTCACCCTCCCCCCCTCAACCGCAGATACCGACCGCTAGGTTGACCGCCTCGTGCGCGGTGGACCAGGTTTTCCCAGCAGGAATCACCCGGAATTAGTACTATACTTCTCACGCAAATATAGTATACTTGTTCTAGTTTGTGCTGCGAACACCTAGGTCAAGGGGGATGAGACCATGACAGTGATGGTGATCGTAAAAGCAACCGCCGAGAGCGAGGCGGGTGACATGCCGAGCGAGCGGTTACTCGAGGAGGTGGGCCGGTTCAACGCCGACCTGATGGCGGAAGGTGTGTTGCCGGCGGGCGAGGGACTTCACCCGAGCTCAAAGGGCAAGCGTGTCCACTTCTCCGCTGGGCAAGCGACGGTGACCGGCGGCCCCTTCCCAAGACCTACCGAGCTGGTCACCGGCTTCCGGCTGTGGCAGGTGGCTTCGATGGACGAAGCCGTCGAATGGGCCCAACGCATTCCCCACCCTGAGGGTGAGGGCGAGAGCGTGGTCGAAATCCGCTAGGTCTTCGAGGCTGAGGACTTCGGTGAGGCATTCACGTCCGAACTGCGAGCACAGGAGGATAACCTGCGCTCACACCTCGAGGCGTCCACAGAGTAGACGGGGAGCACCCCGCCAGCCTGGCACGAACCCCGTGCGCCTGACGCCACGCCGGCGACCTCAACTGCCGCGTGTCCTGGATCGTGGGCTGCTCTCCCGGTGAAGGGAAGGTGACACGACGAAAACCGATAAGGCGCGTCTGGGCGTCTTCTACCAACTGCTGGGCAACACGCTGGTGGCGGGCATCACCAACAACACGGTCTGGTTCGCGCTGATCTTTTACGTCTATCTCGAAACGCAGTCGGTGATGGCCACCTCCGTCATCTCGGGCATCTACCTGATCGCGGTGGCGCTCTCGGGCTTCTGGTTCGGCGGTCTGGTGGACCGCTACCGGAAAAAGCACGTGATGATCGCCGCGGCCCTGGCGTCGCTGCTGATCTACGCCGTCGGCTATGCCATCTACACCTCGGCGCCGGCAGGCGCGTTCGCCGATGCCTCCAGCCGCGCGCTCTGGACCCTGGTCGTGCTGCTGCTTGCCGGGGTGCTCGCGGGGAACACCCCTGGTATCGCGCTCCCCACCCTCATCACGCTGCTCATCGCGGAGGACGAGCGTGACAGGGCGAATGGGCTCGCCGGCACGGCAGGCGGCATCGCCTTCCTGGTCACCTCGGCGCTCAGCGGCCTCCTCGTCAGTCTCGCGGGACTCCTATGGGTGCTGATCCTGGCGATGGGGATGACGGCGGTGACGTTGGTGCACCTCGTCGCGCTGCCCCTCAAGGAAGGAGACGCAAAGGCGAAGACCGGCGGCGAGACCGTCAAGGTGGACCTCCGCGGCACGGTCGCCGTCATCACGGCGATCCCCGGACTGACGGCGCTCATCCTCTTCTCCACCCTCAACAACCTCTTGGGCGGCGTCTACATGGGTCTGATGGATGCCTACGGGCTCTCGCTCGTCTCGGTACAAGTGTGAGGGGTCCTGTGGATGGCCCTCAGCGGCGGGTTCATCGTCGGCGGCTTGCTCATCGCGAAGTGGGGGCTCGGCAAGAACCCCCTGGCCACGATGTTCATCGCCAACGTCTGCATCTGGCTGGCGAGCGCCCTCTTCACGATCCAATCGTCCATCGCCTTGCGACCGTCGGGATGCTGATCTACATGACCCTGGTGCCCTATATCGAGGCCTCGGAGCGCACGATCTTGCAGCGGCTCGTGCCCCAAGAGCGCCAGGGCCGGGTCTTCGGCTTTGCCCAGAGCGTCGAGCTGGCGGCCTCGCCCCTGACAACGCTCCTGATCGGGCCAATCGCCCAGCTCGTGCTCATCCCGTATATGACGACGGGCGCCGGTGTCGAGCTGATCGGCGGCTGGTTCGGCCCCGGCGCGGACCGTGGGATCGCCCTCGCCTTCACGCTGACCGGCGTGATCGGCTTCGTGGTCACCCTCATCGCGATGCGGACCCGCGTCTACCGGCTGCTCTCAGACTGCTACAGCGTCTCGCAGGGCACGGACATTCAACCCGGGGAGGCAGGGCGGGCCGACCTCCGCGCCTGCGAGGCGCGACGCCTTCCGGCGTAGCGCGACCGGCGCCGGGCAGATGCTTCACCAACGCGTCCGCTGCCGGGAGCGGACGCGTTGGCATACTCTACACGGGATGCTTGACT
>JAXGUU010000246.1:0-6359 GCA_040774145.1 Anaerolineae bacterium | reverse complement strand
TCCTCAATGAGCGGCGTGATCACCGCCAGAGAGAGGGTCAACGTGATCAGGACGACAGGCGAGGAAAGCAGCGCGACGGCTTCGGCGGGATCGGAAGGAGGTCGCACAGACCATGCCTGCAGCGTCGCCAGCAGCTGCTCGATCTGCGCGGCGCCCCCGGGAAGCAGCATAACGACCGCGGCGCCGATGCCCGCACTGACCACCAACCCGACCAACTCCACCGGGACGGCGATGAAAACGGTAGAAGCCCCACCGGCGAGCAACGCGATCATGCGCCGGAGAGATAGGGCGAACGGGCGGCCCGCTGACACGAGCACCAGCGAAAGGAGGAAGAGCCCCGGCAACAGGATCAGGGCAAAGTGGAAGGGGGCAAACAGCGGATGCGTGTGCATCGCCGGGGGCAGGAGCGCGCCCACGCCGCCGACCGCGATGGCGGCTAAGAGGAAGGGCAGACCGCCCCAGGTCGGGTAGAAACGTCTTGCCGGATGCCCCAGTCGACCACGCCGACCGGCGATGATCAGCCCCACGCCCAGCGTCACGGCAATCAGTCCGTAACCGGCGGCGATCACGCCCAGCGCATCAAGGGCTGCCGGGAAGATGAAAGGCATCGCCGCCAGCACGACACCGAGCCCAAACAGCGCAAGCCCGGCGCATGCGGCGACGATCCAAGCCCAACGAGGTGGTCGCATCTGTGTCAAGAAAGGTAGCTCGCTATGATCGGATCAGGCGTGCGGCCGGTACCTGCCGCACGCACCTAGCCACTATCGCCGCGTGATCTCTATCGACTCAAGCACATCGGCGGCAGGGGCCATCGGATCACCGACCGCGCGGCGGGCAATGTCGTC
Source organism: Anaerolineae bacterium (assembly GCA_040774145.1). GTDB lineage: Bacteria > Chloroflexota > Anaerolineae > B4-G1 > SLSP01 > PWVB01. The sequence goes on along the minus strand of JAXGUU010000246.1, from coordinate 5,514 downwards.
CAGCACGTCCAGTCCTTCCACGACCTGCCCGATCAGCGGGAACTGCCCGCTCAACTGCGCCGCATCCGAACCCAGGGTAAAGAAGAACTGACCGTTGGCCAACATCCCCACCAGCCCCGGTCGATCGAAGTCTCCCTGGGTCTCACCCTCGCAGTAATAGCCGGGGTACCCGATCGTCGAGTTCGTGGGGTCGCCACTGATGGCGACGAAGTTGTCGCGCACGAAGAAGAACTCCGCCCCATCGTACCAATCCTCCTCGGCGAGGAAGATGAAGCTGTTGACGTTCGTCGGCGCCGACACGGGCAGCAAGTTAACCCGGATGTCGCCCTTGCTCGTCTTGAAGAGCGCTTCATAGGCATCTTCCGTCTCCACCGTTTGCTCGGGTGGCGCGGCGTAGAAGAGGTCATCTTCATTCTGCAGGATGCTCAAGAACGACTCAAGCCCCTGCATGGACAGACCGATGTCCGAGGGATAGGGCACCTCATTGAACAGGAAAGTGGGCGTGCCGGGCAGCCCCAAGGAGATGGACTCTTCGTACTGGCTCTGAACCTTCTCCGCATAGGTGCCGTCGTCCAGCGCGCTATCGAAGGCCTCAACATCGAGGTCGATCTCACCCGCGTAGTCGGTCAGCAAGCTCCGCATCTCCTCGGCAGACAGCGAGCTCCACTCCTGCGCGTGGACGAAGAGCAGGTCGTGCATCTCCCAGAACTTCCCCTGCTCACCGGCAGCCTCGACCGCCTGCGCCGTGATGTTGGCATGAACATGGAAATCAAGGGGGAAATGACGATAAACCAGGGCCACGTTGGGATGGCGCTGCAGGAACTCCGTCAGCACGGGCGCCATCGCCGCACATCCCGGACACTGGAAATCGGAGTACTCATAGATGATGATCTCCGCATCCTCAAGGCCGGCGCCCTTGACATAGTCGGTCTCGTCCGCGGGCCGCACGGGAACCTCGGGCAAAGGAGCAGCCTCGCATATCCCAGGCACCTCCGGAGCGATCACGGTGATCGGCTGCCCAGGATCTCCGGTCGGTGCCGGCTGCGGCACATCAAACTCGGGCGACGTTTCAGTGGGGGCCACCTCAGGAACATCTGTAGGGGTCACGGTGGGCTCCGAGCTCCCGGCCCCAGGGTTGCAGGCCGTCAGCAACAGTAAAGCGACCAGCCCAAGGACCGGCAAACTTCGTCTCAGGTTTCTCATTATGTTGACTCCTATCTATCTAAGTGCGTGGCATTCTACCAGCTAATGGACGCGGATCAACAGGAAATCACCGGGCCCAGAAAGGAGGTCGCTCAAGTCGCCAGAGGGTCATCATCCCCGCCACTGCCACAAGGCTGCCGGCAACGTAGCCTTCGAGGATCGATGCCCGGGTCACAAAGATGGCGAGGAGCCCAAAGACAAAGGCGGCAATGTAGAGCAGGAAGACGGCCTCGCGTTGGGTCATGCCGGCGTAGGTGAGACGATGGGACGTATGATCCGTCCCCGGTGTCGAGAGCGGATTGAGCCCGCGACGCAATCTCGAGAGCGTCACCAGTGTCGTATCGAAGATCGGCACGCCCAGGACCAGCAGCGGGATCATCCACGTCACGAAGGGCACATTGTCAGGAAAGCGCAGCTTGATGCCCAGCGCGGCCAGCATAAAGCCCAGGAAGAGGCTCCCGGAATCGCCCATAAAGATGGTGGCCGGGTTCCAGTTGTAGATCAGGAAGCCGATGCAGGCAGCCATCACCGCGACAGCGAGCGCCCCGACGAGATACTGTCCACTGAGGGCGCAGAGAAGGGAGAAGTGCGCCGCGGCAATCGCAGCGATCCCCGCCGACAGTCCGTCCATATTGTCCAGCAAGTTCATAGCATTGGTAATGCCCACAAGCCAGAAGGCGGTGAGAAGGTAATCCAGTATGCGGAAAGGAAACAGCCGAACCGTCACCCCCGTCGCGATCAACAGCACCGCTGCCAGCAACTGCCCGCCCAGTTTGACACCGGCCCCGAGGTTGAAGCGATCGTCCCAGAAGCCCAGGAAGGAGACCAGCGTGGCACCGATGAGGATGCTACCGAGCTCACGAAAGACCCCACGCAGCAGGAGCGCCACGGCTAGGGTGCTCAGCGAGATCGCCACCCCTCCCATGCGCGGCGTCGGCACTTTGTGTACTTTGCGCATCGCGTCGGGCTGGTCCATGATGCTCAGATGCAGGCCCAACCTGCGTGCCTGCGGCACACTCAACACCGTCAGGAGAAGGACGCCGGCAAAGACGATGAAGTACGTCGCGATATCGGGAATCACGGCACCTCCGGAGGCAGCGCCATATCGGGAAGCAGCTGGGCCTCGTTGACCTGCTCGATCAACTGCTGGATCAAGGGCTGTTGATCGGCGGGAGCGAAGACCAGCGCCGCCTCCGCCGCCTCAAGGGCAGCTTCGAGTTCACTCTGATTGATGTACGAGATCGCTAAGACGCGGTACATCTCCCAGAGCTCGTCCGACGTCGGGCAGGCCTCGATGGCCTCCTCCAACAACGCAGAGGCGTCCTCCCATCTGGCCTCCTGGGCCAGCAGCGTTCCCACGACACGACGCACCGTGCAGTTCTCCCGGATCTCCAGGGATCGTTGGTAGGCATCGATGGCCCCGGGTATATCCCCCTGCGTGCTGCGCAGATCTCCCAACAGCATCCACGTCTGCTCAAAAGCATCATCAATCATCAGCGAGTGAGCGATCGTTGTCTCAAACCTCGCCTGGTCGCCCAAGTCTATCGCGTAGAGTTGAGCCAGCTCATTCCACAGGATCGGGTTGTTGGGGCTGAGCGTCAGCGCAACCTCATACGCCTGCCGCGACTGCTCCAACAGCTGAGCACGCTTCTCACTGAAACGCGCGCGCGTACCGGCGTCGAGATCCTCGTTCCTGAGATCCATAGCGACACGCGCCGCCCATGATTTGTAGAAGCGCGCCAGATTTGCGCTGTGATCGGTATTCAGCGGGTTGATCTCTCGAGCCTGGGTGAGGACCTCCTCGGTTCTCAGGAAGAACGCCTCCCGCTGCTCAACCGGGGTCTCAGCGGGTAATCCCTGCGCCACCTCCAGGTAGGTCTTTCCGAGAAAGAGATGGTAGTAATCCTCTCTTGGCGCATAGGAGATAGCGCGCTCGAAATGCTGAATGCCCACCTGCTTCTCGTTCAGGGAGGGCGCGTCGGCGAAGCCGGCCCCCTGTTTGTAGACAATGTCCGCCCGAATCAGATTGTAGCTTCCGCCCCGGATGATGGGGAGGCTTATCAGAAGCATCGCGCCTAGCGTCGCCCATCCTGCAGCACCGCCGGCGGCGCGCGGCAAGCGGGATTCGCGCATCAGAACCCAGGCCCCCAGCCCCAGAATGACGAAGATCAAGCCGTAATAGATCCCCAGCAACCCGGTCAACCGATCCGCCACCTCAACGACCTGGTCCAGCGACGTCACCTGAACCCGCGTCAGGGCCGCATGATGACCAGCGATGAGCATGCCGAAGATGAGTCCCCCTAACAGGGAGATGCCCACGTAGGCTCCGATAGCGATCGACCAACGATGACGCCGCTGCTGATCGAACAGCCCCTCCCGCTCGAACTCGCTCAACCCCACGACGCCAAACAGCGCCCAGGTGAAGGCAAAGAGCATCAGCGCGCCATACGCGCGCATCGGTTGCGGATAGGGCTTGGTCGTGAGGGAGCGGAACAAGATCTCCCGAGCGTTGCTCAGACGATCCGGATTGTTGACAAAGTCGAAAGCTAACGTGCCCAAGAGGAACATAGCGATCAGAGACAGCATCACCACCGCCGCCATCCACGGGGCGAAGGCGGCATCGCGTCCCTGCCCGGCATAGCTTCGCGCGCGTCGTCGCGACCCGGGGCTGTTGGGGACCTCCACCTGGCCCGCGTCTGAGAACAGGTTGATGCCGCTTCCCGGCACCCACTGGTGGCCCAAGACCACCAACAGGCCCGCATAGGCCCAGAATATCGTTCGGGTAGACGCGATAGCGATACCGAAGTTGATCTCGACAAAGTGTGCGATGACACCCGCCAGCAGCCCAAAGATGAGGATGGCGTGAGGATGAGCCACCGTCTCCCGCTTGCCGTCCTCCTCCCCTGTTACATCCACGATCGGGGAGAACAGTCGGCGGAAACCCTGCAGCGTCAGGTAGAGCATCGTGCCGACCAGCACCCCCAGAGGAATCGCCACGGCGAACAGATAGGCACCCTCCAAGCGCCACGCAATCACGAAGAAGATCAGGGCAAAGAGCAGATCGAGTCCAAGGTAGGTCAGCAAGTGCTTGCGTGACGGCAGGAGCCCCAGCCAGTGAAAGCCCCATGCGAAGAAGCTGATGAACGTGAAGAGATAGGCGCCCAGACCAAGGATCCCCGTGATGACGATCGAATCCAGCGTTTCGTTATGGGAGCGATCCGGTGAAGCGGTCCGGGACTCATAGTGCCCCAATTCCGGAGGATAGAACGAGTTATAGGCTACATACATCGACTCAGGACCATAGCCCACGAGAGGACGGAGGACATTGAGTCGGTCAACCGATCCATCGGGGAACGTCAGCGGGTCATGCGGCACGATGAGATCGACCGTACCCTGCCAGATCAACCCGCGCACCTTGCCCGTCCCGGACTGCAGCTCGGTGATCGTCGTCAGTCGCTGCAGGTCGGGGACTTGCCGGACGAGGCTCTGCAGGCGTCCGGGGACGTTGATCACGACCAGGACCAGGGCCAGCAGCAGCCCCACGCTGCCCCACCCAATCCATAACCACGACCAGCCCTTGCGCTCAACGATGAAGTGCAGCCATAGCCCACCGAAGATCAACGCGGCAAGCCCCAACCCCACATAGATCGCGAGACGACCCGGCAGCACCCACAGGGAGATGCCCGCCACGACACCCGCAAGGGCCACCGATCCCCAACCGAAAGCCAAACCCTTGATAAGCTGCGTGAGCCACCCTTCGCGATGCTCCGCGTCGCGCGGGACCTGGCGCTGCAGCACGACAAGCGCCAGATAGGGGAAGAAGAAGCCGGCAGCAACGATACCGAGCCATGGACCACGGCTCTGTGAATGCCAGATCGTGAGCGCCTGCACAGCGAAGATGAAAATGTAGCTGGAGGCCCGCAGGACATCGCTCACGCGCGAGGTCTCTCGCGTGAGAATGTCACCAAAGCTCTCAATGATCCGCGACGCTGTCAGCGGCACAATCATAATCAGATAGGCTGCCACAAAGATGGCATTGCCCATATTGGAGGCCACCCGTGTCGTCACATCACCGGCCCACGGCAAAGGGTCGAGTCCGCTATGCTGGATAATGCCGTACAGCGACACCGGCAAGCTGCCGAGAATGAGAACCGTGACGAGCCGGCTAAGCTGCAGTCGCGTACGCAGACCGGTCAAGATGGCAAAGAAGATGACCAGATAGCCAAAGAGCGTGAAGGTCCCCTGAAGGCGCTGGTAGGATCCCAGCCAACTGGTGTAGGGCACCACAGAGGCCACCGAGCTGACCAAGTA
>JAXGUU010000245.1:0-6362 GCA_040774145.1 Anaerolineae bacterium | reverse complement strand
GAAGATGGACTTGCCGCTGCCCGTTGTGCCCGCCACCAGGAGGTGGGGCATACGCGAGAGATCGGCGACCTGGGGTGCTCCGGCGACATCGAGGCCTACGGCGAAGCAGAGGGGGCGCCCACACTTGTGAAAGGCATCGCTCTCCAGCACGGTGCGCAGACGTACCGTTGTGATATCGGCGTTGGGCACCTCGATGCCGACCACGGCGCGGCCCGGGACGGGGGCCTCAACGCGCAGCGATCGGGCCGCGAGCGCCAGCGCCAGGTCGTCGGAGAGCGCTGCGATCTGACTGACACGCACCTTGCGCTGGTGGCTACCCTCGGTCCCGCGAGCGATATACCCCGGCGCCACGCCGAACTGCGTGACGGTCGGCCCTGGGCGTACCTCGGTGACGCGTGCGGGCACTCCGAACTGCTCCAACGTCTCCTCGATGATACGGCTCTTGCGGTCGATCTCCTGGGGGTCCATCCCCGCCGTTCGTGACTCTTTCAGCAAGGTCATAGGAATGATGTGCGGGCTCGTACCGGGGCGGCGCGGCTTCGAGATGGGTTGCGGCTCGCGGATCTTGGGCTTACTGCGGTTGCCCTTGGCTGAAGGCTCACGTCGCGTGAGGGGCGAGACGGCGACACCCGGCGCCGGGCGCTCGGGAACGGTGTCCTCGATCCGTTCCGGTAGGGGGCCGATGTCCATCGCTCGAATGTCCCGCAGCGCCTCAGCCCTAGCCGCACGCGCAGCGCGCCATGCCTCCCACACCTCGCTAAGGCGGTTGCCGAAGATCGTCAGATCCCTGCCCGTGAGGTCGAATGCCAGTGCAATTCCCAACAGCGCCACGACGCCCATGAAGATCCCGGTGATCAGCGGGCCAAAGTAATCACTGAAGAAGAGGTAGAGTGTCCAGCCGATGAGGCCACCGCCGCGCCCCGACTCAACCAGACGCCAGCTGTGCTGGTTGATCAGTGTGAAGGTGAGCGTCTGGAGAGCGATCAGGGCTAACGCAAAGCCCAGGAACGGGCGCCATCGCCATGCTGTGGCCTGATGGACGAGGTGGCGCAGCCACAGCAGGCCCAGCGCCGAGATGAGGGCCGCCATGGGATAGGCAGCCCAACCGAAGACCAGGACGAGGACGTAGACCCAGGCGTTCACCAGCGCTCCGGAGTTTATGCCGGGCACCAGGGTGATAAAGGTCACGACGCCGAAGGCGATCAACGCCAACGCCAGGATCTGCTGGCCCGCGGGTCCCGTGATCCAGGCCACGGCCCACTTCCCCAGTTTCTGGAGGGGGGAGTCGGCGCCGGCAGACGGGCGAGCGCCGGCGGACGGGCGTGAACTTGTGGATCGACGGGACGCAGAGGCCGGCCGTGTGGTCGCTCCGGACCTGTTCCGGGCGTGCGCCAGAGGCGCGGTCTTACGCTTGGGCACCGTTGTCCCCGTTGTCGGCCATAGCCAAGGCGATGCGGTGCTCGTTGGGTACCATGTCGAGGATGCGCACGGCGATCGTGTCGCCGCACTCGTGCTCGCTGTGGATGTCCTCCGCACAGTCGACGTGGTGCAGTTCGGAGATATGGAGCAGGCCCTCAATGCCTTCCACCAGCTCCACAAAGATGCCGAAGCGCTCGATACTGGCGATGGTCCCTTTGACCACATCCCCGGTCTTGACGTGATGCTCGATGGTGTCCCAGGGGTTGGGGCGCAGGCGTTTGAGACTCAGACCGACGCGCTGATGGTCTAGATCAACGTTGAGAATGCGTACCCGCACGTGTTGGCCGGGCTTTACGAAGTCCTGCGGGTGGCGAACGCGTCCCCAGGAGATCTCGGAGATATGGATCATGCCCTCGATGGGACCGATATCGACAAAGGCACCGAAGGGGCGTACGCTCGTGACCGTGCCGTCACACGTCGTTCCAATGCAGAGCCAATCGGGCCACTCCGGTTCCTCCACCTCGCATTCCGGCACCTGGCGCTCCGAGAGCAGGATACGGTTTCGGGCAGGCTCCACCTCAATTAGGCACAGCCTGAGCTCCTGCCCCAGATACTCGGAGAAGCAGGCCTCGCGTGCTTCAGGATCGGCCGGGAACGGATAGGCGATCAGATGCGACGCGGGCACGAAGCACTCAATCTCGTTCCAGTGTGCGATCAGACCACCGCGGTTGAAGCTGTCAATGGTCAGCTTCATCACGGTGTGGCGGCGCTGCAGTTCTCGGGCTTCATCCCAGATCTCGAGCGGTATCGCGGGGGCCTCGACCCATTGCCAGGGGCCTGGAACCTCTCCTGAGCTGACGGGGCCTTCGTCGAGCAATGTCTGCCAGTATGTGTCACAGGGCGGACAATACGGCGGTACATAGATATCCATTCAGCCACTCCTTCGCACAAGGTTCGCACCCCGCGATAGCACCACATTCCCGGATCCCGTGTCTGAGGGCTCGGATCGTGGTCGGTGCAGTTCTCAGCTGACGGATGAGCTTTGAGCTTCTTGTTCCATCTCCGTCAGGATGTCAGCCAGATTCTCGATAGCGATCTTCTGCTTTCGATAGAGATCGGATTCACTGACAGCCAGGCGCATAGCAACCTGACGCACCTTCTGGCCCCTCAGGAACTTCATCTCCAATATATTGTATAATAACCATTCGGGAGCTGTCAACTTGCGCTCCCCGTCGGGACGCAGGCGCTCAATGGCGTTCGTCAGCACGGAGCGTAGCCCCTTGACCATATCGCCTTCGTGGTCTGATGCAGCTTGGCGCACAATCTGCAGCTCCAGAAGCGGGTTCTCAGTGAGGCGCGGCCCCCCCCAATAGTGCGCGAGTGCGTCGTGAACCCACTGCGGCAACTCCGGGGATTGGGCCAGTGAGAAGCCGATGGCACTCTCACCCTCGTAGCGTAGCACACCGCCGCGCATCTGAATATCCCGCAGCTCGGGTAGCAGGGGGGTGAAGGCGTCAAAGACCACCTGCTGCAGCCGGCGATCGGCTAAGGCCGCTGAGGCTTGTAGCAGCAGTTGATCGAGGACGGCCTGCCGCTCCGGCGGCAGGGGCATCTCCACCTCCGGCGCTCTCAGACCGATCAGCCCAACCAGCTCTTGGCCGGTCTTGTCGCGTAGCGGCAGGACCCAGTGGCCATCCCACCGAATGAAGGCCTCTCCCTCTCGCGACTGGGTGACCTCGGTGAGGGGAATACTGGAGATCTCTTCTTCCGACATCGACAGGTCGCACCAGACCTCCCAATGCAGCCTACCTTGCTCCAGGATAGCGAGAAAGCCGCCACCGCTGTGCATCAGCTCGCAGATGGCGGCGAGAACGTTCTCGAGAAACTGCTTCAGGTCCGCGGTGGTGAGTAGCCGCTGGCTGAGCTCTTGTACCCGAGTGACCTCTAGAGCGCCGCCCCGGTAGAGCAGCAGGTCGATCAGCGGCTTCAACATCTCGATGGCCAGCTGCGTCAATATCACGGCGACGGCCAGCGAGACCAGGGAGAGGCTGTAGGGCCCGAGGCCCAACCTGGGTTCGGCGGCCAAGCCGACCCCGAAGGCCACCAGAGCCAGGATGGCGGACAGGGGGCCGCGCAGCAGAAAGCGCACCATCCGATGCTTGATGACGCGATCCGGTACTAGGGTGCCGAAGAAGGCCACACTGTAGGCCACCAACGCGAGCATGGTGGCGACCGCGACGTTACCGATGATGAGGAAGATCTGGAGCACGCCACCCGAGAGACTCGCAGGCCAGCCGGCTAAGAGGAGATAGGGGAAGACGCCCATCGCGGGCGCGGCAAAGCCGATCGAGAGGTAACCCATACGTCGGCGGGCCGTTCGGGTATAGCAGAGGCTTCGCGCGATCAGGGTCTCCCTCAGGCCCCACAGCGCCACTAGGGCAAAGAATATCGCGAAGGGGTAGAACAGCGGTCCCGGACGCAGATGGGATGCGCCTGCCGAGACGGCACGACCGCGGACGACGACATCGGTCGCGAGGGCCAGGAGCGTCATGCAGACCCCTGATGCGAAGCTCGCTATGCGCAGCCAGGATGGGAAGTGGTCTCTTAGCACTGACCGGCGAAGGGCGCGCACAAACTCCAGGTACAGCGGTGGCGTGAAAGCAATCCCGATCCACTGTAGGCGTAGTAGCTGCTCGGCGTGGTCGGGTCCTGTGACACTGGTCAGGAGCAGGTCGGTGAGGTAGACGATGATGACACAGCTCAGCAGCCCGACGAGTGTCCGCGCTACCTGACTGCTATGGTTGTAGACGATCAGGTAGAGAGCCAGAGCCAGCGCCGTCGCTCCCACGCCTGCTGTCAGCACATCGCTGGCCCGTGTAAGAAAGTGCAGCCAATCCATCGTTGGTGGCGGTCGCTTCCCGGTTACCTGATCCGCTGGCGGAAGAAAAGAGCGACTTCCTGACCGGGCCAGTAGGCGTCCTGATAACCACAGAAGACGAAGCGGTGTTTGAGGGCGAAGGCAATCGCCGGATAGGCCTTCAGCGGACAGACGAGTACGATTTGGTCGATGTGCTGTCGTACGCACCACTCCGTGGCACGCTGTAACATCGTAGCTGCCACGCCCTGGCGGCGCTCCTCTGGGGCGACCACGAGGTCGGTGATGCGTGCTTGATGGCGTGCGTGGTCGATGTCCAGTCCGAGGTAGCCGATGATGTCACGATGCTCGAGCGCCACCCAGAATTGATCACGCTGCTGCCAGCTCTTGAGTTGGCTGTCGTCGGGTTCGGACAGGTGGATGCGCAGCGTACGCGGCAGCCGGATCTCGCGGAATGAGACGTGCCACTCTCCCCCTTCCTGATGTTCATCCATCTGCCAGGCCGAGTCGGTTTCGTACGAGAGATCGATCGCCAGACAGGGATCCCAATCATCATCACGCGCAATTCGGACAAGCATAACCGCTCCTTACTCCTGTTGGGATACGATGTTCACAGGTATGATACATGATAGGGTGTTTCCGTAGATGTCCACGACCACGAGCTGAAAGCGATAGGGTCCGCCGGGCGGATAGCGTGCCGGATCCGAGACGTCCCAGCTTCCCAGGACGCCGTTGTCCACAGCTTCGTCGATCTGGGCGATGAAATTCGGCGTGCTCGATCCGGGGAAGACCACCTCGAACCGGTAATAGGAGAAGGCGTTGAGATCCGCGGTGCCGGCGACCTCCACCACACCGGACACGTTACTCCCCGCCGCCGGAGACGTCAACTGGGCGCCGGGGTGTGGACAGTCAGGCTGAAGCATCTCCTGGGGGATGGGTGTCGGAGCGTCGCTCAGAAGCTCCTCGGGGAGCGGTGGCGCAGTCGGCTCGGGTGCGGAGATGACGACGGACGATGATTCGCCTTGCGTCATAGTGGTGGTGCCGGTCAGTTCCGATGTGGTGCCGGTCTGAGTGGGCGCAGGGGTCAAGGTGAAAAGCCCGATGCTTGGCGTGGGCGTCGTAACGTCCGGCTCCTCATCGTCGGGATTCCAGTAGATGTTGACCATGAAAACGGTTGCGGCGAGGGCCAAGAAGAGGGCCGTGACCAGGAACGCGCGCGACATGCGTTGATGGTAGATCTCACGCTCAAGCGTGAATTGGGATGTGTCACGCTTGCGCTTGGCGACAACGGCCGAGATCACATAGCCCGCTGCGCCAATCAGGCAGATCACAGCGATCCAGATGACCTGCCGGCTGAGCCAGTACAGGATAACGTTCATGGTGCTCGTGAGGGCCGATCAGCCGGTCGCAGACTTCAACTCGTCATAGGCCCGGAGCACGCCACGCACGATGGTCTCGAGTCGGGGCACGAGCGTCTTGCCCGCCTCAAGGACCTCCTCATGGTTGGGCGGCGGAGCGCCTTCCTCGCCGACGAGGGTGTTGGTAATGCCGGAGAGACCGAGGACACGCATACCGCTGTGCCGTGCCGTGATCACCTCGGGGACCGTTGACATCCCGACGGCATCGGCGCCAATGACCCGCAGGAAGCGCACATCGGCGGGGGATTCGAAGCTGGGGCCGGCGAGGCAAATGTACACCCCTTGTTGATGAGGTACCTTGGCATCCAAGGCGATGTTCCGCGCCAACGCGCGGAGTCCCGGGTCATACGCATCGTTCATCCCCGGAAAGCGGGGGCCGAACTGTTCGAGGTTAGGGCCGCGCAGCGGGTTGGGGCCTGCCATACCGAGCAGGTTGATGTGGTCTCGGATGATCATCACCTCTCCGACCTGATAGGTCATGTTAAGACCGCCGGCGGCATTGGTGACGATCAGCGTCTGTGCGCCTAACAAAGCCATCACACGCACTGGGAACCCGATCTGATCCATGCTGTAGCCCTCATAGAAGTGGGTACGTCCCTTCATGACGACAACAGGTTGGCCCTCCAGATCCCCCAAGATGAGTTGTCCCT
>JAXGUU010000244.1:0-6364 GCA_040774145.1 Anaerolineae bacterium | reverse complement strand
GCTCACCCAGCTCAGCGGTGCGCTCGCGCACCTGCATCTCGAGGTCGGCCTGCCGCACACGCAGAAGACCGATGATCAGGCCCAGCATACCGCTCAGCAGCGTGCCCGCCACCCCCACCACCCAGCTCGTGCGCAGGGGAAACAACATGCGGAAGTCCGGTGCCACGTGGGCCACCAAGGCCAGGGGCCGTCCGTAGACGAAGAGCGGATAGACCTCCGTGCTCGCGTAGGCCTCGCCGTGGTGAGCCTCGATGGCGAACGGCAGCTGCCCGGCATACTCGTTCGGATGCGCGGCAAGCATCAGCCAGTGATCCTCGTCGGTGGGGTCCACCAGATGCAGGCTGAGAGGCGATCCCCGGTCCACGTAAGGCCTGAGCGCCAAGTCCAGTACCGACTGCAGCCGCACGGCTACGGAGACGAAGCCGCTGGGCAACCCTCCGGACACCACCGCCTCACCGTTCGACGACGCCGGCGACGGAGGATAGACGGGCGCCACCGCCATCAGGCCCACCTCGCCCTCGGCGCTGACGATCAACGGGACCGGGTCGGTCGCGGTCACCAGACCTGTACGCGCCGCTGCCTCGAGCGCGCGCAGCTGCACAGGGTCTGTCCCCACGTCCAGACCGATGACCGCCTGATTGTACGCCAACGGCGCAGCGCAGCGATTCGGGTAATAGACCTCGCCGTCCGTAGCGGGCAGCCGTTCACCCGCCGGCCCTCGCTGCCAGATCTCATAGTCCGCGAGCCCCTCTGCCCGCGCCGTCGCCTCAAACGCCGCCCGCTCGTCCGCAGGCACGACCGGGATCCAGCGGTACCCCTGAACCGCCGCCGTGGTCGCGAGGGGCGCCACGAAACGGGAGAACTCATCGCAGTCCACGTACTCGCTGCTCGTGTGAAAACGCGCAATCGCGGCGATATTCGTCTCGATCTCCCGGAAGGCATCGGCGACCGCTTCGGCGCGGACCACGCCCGACGCCGTAGCGACGTTCAGCCGCTCTTGTTGCTCGGCGTCGCCCACGAGCAGGACCACCACCACGGTCAGCGCTAACCCCAGCAGGCCCACCAGCACGCCGTCCGTGAACCGGAGCCGGCCGGCCTCCCCACGACGGTGATCACGCCAATAGCTGCCCCACACCAGAGCCGACGCGAGTGCGAGGAGCAGACAGGCCATCAGCCACGGGACACGCCGTGCGGCGTTCACGTCCGCCTGCCATACATCGGCGAGGACGTCGACACCGACGGCGATCTGCACCTCACCACTACGCCGATCAAAGACCGGCGCAACCGCCGAGACGAAGGTGCCGAACTCATCCCGGACGGGTCCGAAGGCAACGGCACGCCCCCCGGCGAAGACCTCGAAGTTGTCCGGTGCGGGCTGCTGGTAGACCATGCCCGGAGGGCTGGCCATGGGGTCGTCGTCGGCATAGCTCTCCGGCCCGAAGACCAGCGCCCCCTCGCGCAGGAGCATCGTGTAGATCCCGCGCGCGTCGATCACGCGTGCGTACACCGTCAGCTGCTCACGCAGCCGCTCGAAGGCCGGCGTGCCGCGGTCGGCGGGCGTGAAGCTGAGCTGCGCAAGCAGGTCAGGATGGAGCGCCTCGGCGACGGCTACAGCCTGGCGCAGTTGCGCCTCCCGCATCCGTGCATCGACCACCGTCGCGCGCTGCTCCGCGGCGGCTGCACTGCTGCCCAACAGCAGAGCTGCCAACAGACCCGTGATCAGGAGTCGGGTGCGGACCTTGTGTCCGGAGTCTCTATCCATGCCGGTCCTCGATCAGGCGGCTCACGACCGTGGGCCGGCGCGGAGAACGACGCGCAACGTTCGCGCCAGTTCGTCGAGCTGCAGCGGCTTACGCAGCCACGGGTATGTTTCCCTCGGCGACGATGGATCGAGCAGCTGCGTCTCGGCGTGACCACTCATCAAGACCAAGGGCGTCTCGACACCGCGTGCGTGCAGGGCCTCGGCCAGCGCCGCTCCGCCCATGCCCGGCATCACCACGTCGCTCAGCACGACGTCGATCTCGCCCCCCGCTTCCTCCAGCAGCGCCAGGGCCTCCCCGCCGTGGCTCGCCTCTCTCACCTCATAGCCCCACCCGACCAGGGTATCATGCAACGCCTCACGCAGCGCACCGTTATCCTCGACAATCAGCACCACCTCGCCCTGACCAAGCTCGAGATCGCCCTCAACCCGCGGCTGATCGAGCTCACCGGAGACCACGAACGCGGGCAGATAGAGCGTGAAGGTCGTCCCTACCCCGATGGCGGTCTCCACCCCGATGTGTCCGTCATGCTGCCTCACGATACCGTGGACCTGTGCCAGTCCGAGCCCCGTCCCCTGACCCGGCGCTTTGGTCGTGTGGAAGGGCTCGAAGAGATGTGCGCGAATCTCATCCGCGATGCCTGAGCCGGTATCGGCCACACCCAGTTTGATCCATGGACCGGGCGCCATACCCACCAAGGGCGGCGGCGCACCGGGGCCCACCTCGATGCGCGCCAGCGTGAACGTCAGCTCTCCCCCTTCCGCCATCGCGTCGCGGGCATTGATCGCTAGGTTGAGCAACGCCTGTTGGAGGCGCGTCACGTCACCGTCGACCGTGTAGTCGTCCTCACCGGACCTGACGGAGATGGTGATGGACTCGGGCAGCGTGCGTTGCAGCAGCCGGACGTGTTCCTCCAGCAGCGGCAGCAGGTCCACGGGTCGGCGCTCCATCACCGAACTGCGGCTGAAGTCGAGCAACTGCTCGATCAGCTTGGTGGCGTGATAGGCCTGCTGGTTGATCGCACCCAACCGCTCACGGTCGCGCGCCGCGAGGCCCGGAGCCACCTCGGTCATCCGCGCGTAGAGGATGATCACCGCCATGATGTTGTTGAAGTCGTGCGCGATACCCGCCGCGAGTTGCCCGACAGCCGCCAGGCGCGCCTGCTGCTGCAGGTGGTCGCGCACCCGACGCTCCTCGGTCGCGTCGTTGATTACCATCACCCAGTGGCCCCGGGCCGACGTGACCTCGTCCCGGATCGGTCGCGCGATCACCTCATAGAGCCGTTCGCCCGACCGCACCTCGTGCCAGAGTCCCTTGGGCGGCGAGGTCAGCAGCTCAGTGAGATCACGATCGCCCAGACTGGAGAGTCGCTCGCCGGAACCGCGGGCCATCACGGCGCAGTCGCGCTCGGCAGCGGGGTTGGCCAACAACACGTGGCCCTCATCGTCGAGCAGCAGCACGCCCTGGGGTACCGTCTCCAGGATCTGCCGGAGCTGGCGCGCCTGCGTCTGAATCTGGGTGAGCAACCGTTGTCGCTCGGCCTCGGCACGCCGCTGTTGCGTGACGTCGTGCCCCGTGCCCACCAGGCCCACGACCTTGCCGGTGGCATCCTTGAGCGGGAACTTGGAGGTCAGCAGCCACCGTGTCTGCCCGCTGCGATCGGCGACGATCTCCTCACGGTCACGGACCGGCATCCCCGTCGCCAACACCCGCCGGTCGTCCGCCATCAACGCCTCGGCGAACTCAGACGGAAAGAGCTCCGCGTCCGTCTTGCCTAAGGCATCAGCCTCCGAGTCGACCCCCATGTACTCGAGGTCCATACGATTGGCCAGCGTCTTTCGGCCTAGGTGATCCTTGGCGTAGATCGAGTCGGGCAGATTGTCGATGACCGTGCGCAGCAGCCGGCGCTCCTGTAGCAGCGCCTCCTGAGTGAGCTTGCGCGGGGTGATGTCGTTGAGCGCCATCACAGCACCGCGCCGGCGATCGAGCATCACGGGGTTGACCCGGTAGGTCACCCACTTGGCCGCGTCGGGAGCGTCGCGATCCAGGAACGCCTCGCCGCTCACCCCCTCATCGCCCGCCAGCGTCGCCTTGATCGCCCGATCGAGGGGGCAGTCGACGCAGGCGTCGGTGTGACCGCAGCCGCGGGGATCCCGATGGCGATGCGCACACCCGATGAAGTCGCCGCATCGCCGGCCCTCGATGTCGCCCGAGCGCTGCTCGAAGAGCTCCTCCGCCGCCGGGTTAGCATAGGACAGCTTTTCGTCCTCGTCGAACACCAACATCGCGACCGGTGCCGCCGCAAGCGCGGCCGTCAGGTTGTCCTTCTCCCGTCGGGCCGCGGCTTCGGCATCGAGGCGCTCGACGACGTTCCAGACCCCGTCCATAAGCAGCGTCAACTGGAGTACATCCACCTCGGTGTAGTCCGTGGCCCTGTTGCCCATCCCCACCACCGCCACGATGCGCTCGCCACGCAGCACCGGGATGGACATAAAACTCTCCAGCTCCACGTGCCCCTCCGGATAGCCGCGCTTCAGAGGATGCGGCGCCCGGAAATCGTTGACAATGATGGGACCTCGCTGACGGACGACCTCGCCCCAGATCCCGGTCCCCGCCAGTTCGTAGACCTCCGGAGGGGCCACAACGTCACACTCGGGCATCACGCCGCTCGACCAGGTGTTGATCTCGAACGTCTGCCGCTCCTCGTCGTAGCGATAGATATAGCCGAACCGGCTCTCGGTCAGGGCCACCGCCTCATTGAGCGCCGTGTCCAGCAGGTCCTGCACCGACGCCGCAGACGTCTGCAAGATGCGCACCAGGCTGCGCAGACGTGCCTCGCTTTGCTGCAACGTGGCCTCGGCGCGCCGCTCCAACGTGAGATCACGGATCACGCCGCCCACCCCGTGACCGCCGTGCAGCGGAACCGGGAACTTCCGCGACTCGAAGATCCGTCCGTCCACCGCCTCGACACTCACCACCATCCGCTCCTCGTGCAGCGCCCGCTCGTCCGTGCGACGACACGTGCGTGCCGCCGGCTCCGCCATCAGCTCGAAGTCGGTCTTGCCGAGGATCTCGTGTTCGGAGCGTCCAAAGAACGCGCAGTTAGCCTCGTTGACCATCACGTAGCGAAAGTCGCTGTCCTTCACGAAGGCGAGATCCACCATAGCGTCGAGAAAGGCCTGCCGACGCGCTACATCGTCGACCTGGGCCGGATGCGCCGGCTGTTGGCGTGCGGCAGTGATCGCTGCGCGGGTACGCAGAAGCGCTCGGAGCTGCGCGAGGATCGTATCGGGACGGGCAGCGAAGAAGAGGTATCCGTCAACCACCGCTTCGGGATCTCTCGGAAGGCGATCGGCAGATGTGCTCTCGTTCATCAACTGCGCGACGAGGGTATCGCGGAGTGACGGTTCCCCCCTGACTGCCCGCACCACCGCGGCCCTCTCTCCGTCGCCCACCTGCGAGGCCACCAGGATCAGAGCGGGTTGGT
The DNA here is from genome assembly GCA_040774145.1 of Anaerolineae bacterium. Lineage (GTDB taxonomy): Bacteria > Chloroflexota > Anaerolineae > B4-G1 > SLSP01 > PWVB01. The sequence continues at coordinate 1,117 of JAXGUU010000244.1, read as the reverse complement.
GCTCCATAGCCGCAGCTAGGGCCGTAGAAGGCGACCTGCACATAACGTGATAGGCCTCGCCCCTGAGCACCTCAATCAGTTTCGCCGTCGCCGGCGATTCCGACCCGACGACGAGGACGGTCACCACGTCACTGCTCGCACCATCACGGGTCACACTCAGTCTCCTTATCCGCTCAATGCAGTCCCCGATGTCAGGAGGGCCAGACCAGAGAAACCGCTCTTACCATTCTATGACAATCCAAGTATACAGCGGCACCCCAACGACGCCAAGAAGGACCACGACGTCCTCACCGCGGGGTGTTATCGACGGTCTAGAGGTGGTAGTCGCCGGCGGCTTCAGGCTGGTAGAGAAGTTCCTTCACCTGCAGGGTCCGCTCGCCGTCGGGCACCTCCCACGTGAACTTATCGCCCACGCGGTACCCTAACATAGCGGTACCGATCGGCGCCAGCACGGAGATCTTCGACGCCGCAAGATCGGCCTCGGCAGGAAAGACCAGCGTGAAAACCATCTCCTCACCCGTGTCCAGGTCGAGCAATTTGACGCGTGAGTTCATCGTGATCACGTCAGGCGGGACCTCAGTCGGATCGACGATCGTTCCCCGACTCAGTTCTGCTTCCAGCTTCGCCAGGTGCGTCGCCGACCAACCGGCGGTTCGCCGCGCCTCAGCCAGCTGCTCGCGCAGGCGTGCTACGTCAAACTGCGTAATGTAGATCGTTCGCTTCTCCACACTGTCACTCCCTAGGGCTTGAGCTGTACGTCTTGGGTGATTGTGGTTCTCATCCGGTGAGCGCGAAGCTCCCGGTTCAGTGGCTCGCCTACCATTATACTCACACCACCGTCGGACTCAAACCCACCCCCACCTCCGTAGAGACGCCTCGGTGAGGCGGCTCTACCACGGCTGCACCCCCACCTCCGTAGAGATGCCCCGGTGGGGCGTCTTCCGGCGGCGCACCTCCCGCCGCGACGTCTCCCCATCCAGGCCGGAGACGTGGCGCCGCCACGTCTCTACCACGACGGCACCCCACCTCCGTAGAGACGCCTCGGTGAGGCGTCTCCCGCCGCCACGCCTCTACCACGGCTGCACCCCCACCTCCGTAGAGACGCCCCGGTGGGGCG
>JAXGUU010000243.1:0-6369 GCA_040774145.1 Anaerolineae bacterium | reverse complement strand
GCTGGCACAGTATGCCTTCGACAAGGGAGATACCGGCAAGGACAACCTGTGGGGGGAGGGCATCGCGATGCTGCCGCCTCTGGGCACCGGCGTGGCCGTCGTGGCGCCCAGTCACGCAGCGCCTGAGTTGGTCGGCAGTCACAGCGAACCCGTGAAGACCTACGTGACTGTCTCGGTGACCGGTCTATCGGGCAGCAGTCTGGATGGGTTGCCGCGCAGTGTGTTTGTCGTCCATATCGGCGACCAGGTGAGCGATGTCATCTCAGTACGGGAGATTGGCGACGAATACCTCCTCGAAGTCCAGCCAGCCCCGCAGGCCGCGGATGGCCTGTATGACCTGACGGTGACGGTGCTGGACATCGCGGATACGGAGGCCGGGGCGATCCAGTACTCGTCGCTCGGACAAGGCAATATCGACACCGTGCTGGTGATCGACCGGTCGGGCAGCATGGGTGGGACACCCATCGAGAATGCCAAAAGCTCCGCCAGCTTCTTTGTGGATCAGATGTACCTCAACGATAGGGTGGGTGTGGCCAGCTATGCCGATACCTCTCGCGTTGACTACCCGCTGACGGCCATCAGCTCGTCCCAGGTAAAGGACGCCGCCATCGCCGCGATCAGCGCCATCTATGCGAGCGGCAACACCTCCATCGGGGACGGTCTCATCGATGGGCGTGACCAGCTTCTGACGCGGGGGGACCCGAATCACCCCTGGTCCATCGTCCTGCTGAGTGATGGCGCTCAGAACGTGGCGCCATATGTCGCGGACGTGCTGCCGAGCATCGTCTCGACGAAGATCAAGGTCTTCACGATTGGCCTGGGCAGCGCCGTCGCGTCCCTGATGCAGGATATCGCCTACCAGACCAGCGGGACGTACTACTACGCGCCCACCGATGCCCAATTGGTCGAGCTCTACAACCACATCGCGGGTCAGGTGGCTGGCCGGCAGACGCTGTTCACGGTTTCCAGCTCCGTGCCGGAAGGCCAGACGCAGACAAGCACCATCGTCGTGGACTCGTCGGTCAACGAGGCGATCTTCTCCCTGGCGTGGAACACCACCACGAGCGATCTGGACCTTACTCTCAGGACACCATCTGGCCGTACGGTCGATCCGCAGGCCGCAGGGAGCGATCCTGAGGTCGAGTTCGTTAGCGGTGCGACCTACGAGTACTACAAGGTCAACGACCCCGAGCCCGGTGAGTGGACCGCCGCTGTGTTTGGAGCCACCACCAGCACGTTTTCTGCGGAGATCAGCGCGCAGGCGGTGGAGGCGTCGGGCGAGGCCTTCGTTCTGACGGCGCAGGGAATGACGAACCTGACCGCGAACGTCGCGGTCGATCGGCCAAGCTACAAGGTAGGCCAGCCGGTCAACGTGTCTGTGAGCCTGTCCGACTCGGCCCCCATCGTCGGCGCCTGGGTCCGCGCCGAGGTGCACCGTCCGGATGGGACGGTGGATACCCTCACCCTGCACGATGACGGTCTGCAAAGTGATGGCGTGAGCAATGATGGCGTCTACGCTGAGGCCTACTACCGCCTGGACGCGATCGGCACCTATCGCCTGGAGATACAGGCATCCGGCGATGTTCTGACGGAGCCATTCGCCAGAGTGGCCAGCGCGTCAGTGACCGTCGCGGCTGCACCTGATGGCGACGCCGACGGCATGCCTGATCCATGGGAGAGCGCGGTGGGTCTGGACCCCACCCGGAACGACGCCAGTGAGGATGATGACAGGGATAGCCTGCTCAATCTTGACGAATACCGGAGCGGCGCAGACCCGTTTGTCTGGGACACCGATGGCGATACCTTGAGCGATGGCCAGGAGGTCTACGCGTTCGCCACAAGCCCCACGAACACGGACACCGATCTGGGAGGCGTGGATGACGCGATGGAGCTGGGACGTGGAAGCGACCCCCTTGACGCCAGCGATGATCGCCACCCCTATCGAGTTCGCATGCCGCTCATTCTGTCGAACTATGGGGCCACGGAACCGCCTATTTGGGGTACCGTAACCGACAATGGCGTTCCCGCGACAGGAATCGAGCTGCTCCTGCGCTACTATGACGGCTCCGCATGGTCGACGCTGGCTGTGGGGTATACGGATGCTAACGGCGCCTATGCATTCGATGACCTCCCGAGCCTGAAGACGGGTCAGTACCTCTATGTGCGGTGGGCCAACCCGGGTTCTAGCCCGAACTGGCTGTCGAGTTGGTCTTGCCGGTATGTAACCGAGTCGGCTACCGACTCTGATGAGCGCCGTTGTAGCTTTGACCTGGACAACATCGATCTGCTTTACCCGAGCCACGGCGCTACGGTCGCCTTGCCCCTGACCTTCACTTGGCGCATGCGCTCGCTCCCAAACGACGACTACGTGCTCCGGATCACAGAGTTTGCTGACTTCGATCCCTATTGGGCAGTCTATGCGGGCCACACTGGTAGCTACACCCTAGACGCCCTTCCGAGTGGATTTGTGCCCGGCCAGGAGTACGGGTGGTGGCTGACGGTGGTCGGCCCTGATGGCACAGGGACATCGTACTACTATCGGACCGTGACGTTCTCCAGCTATGGCGACCTACGCACAACGCGGACGGTGCCACAAACGGGAGATCGACTGGAGATGGCGTCCGAAAGGTCGCCATCTCCACAGTCCCCGGATTCGACGCCATAGGTCCGGGTTGAGTACCGGCCAAAGGGTGGTCACTGCCTGCCTATCCGCCGGTCTTATGCGGTAGCCAGACCATATACGGAGTCCTATGGCCAGAACACAATCGATCGGAAGGAGGATTTCGGCATCGAGGTGCGGATCCGCGACCCGATTGGTTGGGGCGAAGCGGGGGGCATTCCTCGCGGGTACCCTCTGCCGGTCTCGGGACAAAGCGGCGTCCTCATCATTGTCGCGATACTCTAGGCAGGGAAATACCGAGCGGATCCATGACTGATCGGTGTTCGTATCCTGTGTCATCGGACCGAACACAGTGCCGGTATTGTCGCTTCCTTCTTGGCGCACATTCGTCCGCAGTATTCGTGCGTGGCCTGCGGGGAGGTGTGGGGTGGGCTTCTTTGCTGCCCGGCCTCCCGAGCGCGGGGAAGCTGGCCTGCGCTTGACCAGGTCGGCACTGCACCAACAATGGCTGCAGCTACCACCTGCGGCCGCCTGTTGCCGACCATGTCTGGCGGAGACCGACGTATGGACTTCAGGCCTCGTGCAGTTCCGATTGGGTTACTCGATCCTTACGGCGACGACCTGCTCGGTGACCGGCGCCGTCTCCGGGGGCTGCTTCTGGACCACTGTGGCGACTGCTGCGCCGAGATCCATCTGCTTGTCCAGGCTCACGAAGCGTAGGTGCAGGATGCTCTATGCAACAACACTTCTGGCGCGCTGCTCCAGGTTCTGCTCGAGCAACTTCGGGACAATGTATTCCATCATCCCCACACGGCGCCTTGGGCATCCACACGTGGGCGTCTGGGCTGGGGCTCTCCCACCCTGAACCGAAGCCACCGGCAGCGCTGGTTGCGAGTTCAGCTACCCCAACGACTACCAAGCACCCAGCCTCGCAGTGCGGCGAAACAGGCCTACCCCCAGCCGGTCATCGCACCGGTTCTACCGCTGAGTATCTCTGCTCAGTCCTGCGGCAGCGGCGGTGGTGCAGGACCTGCCGCCCAATTCCAGCGTAAGCACCTGCCCGAGTCAAAGCCCAGCAGTGCGTGGGAGTCGCGCCTTTGCGCCGTGATTCCCGCGGCCTTGTGATCGCGAGGGCGCGTGGATCGGGCGCTCCTGACTGCTGCCCGCGCTATTCGGGGTCGTACTCTGCGGGCGCCTCGCACATCACGATGCTGTCGAGATCGATGGGGGGATAGGGCTCCGGCGTGCCGTAGCCGCCCAGGTGCTGCACCATCGCCTCGACAGCGGGCACGCAGTAGGACTCCATCTGCTCGTGGACCTGCGAACTGGTGAAGCGTAGGACCTTCCAACCCTGTAGCTGCACATCCGCATCGCGGCGATTGTCCCTGGCCGCGCCCTGTGCATCGGCGTGCCAGGTATCGCCGTCCGTCTCCACATCGATCCGCCCCCACCGACAGAAGAGGGCGAAGTCCAGGTAGTACCGTCGCGAACCAGCCTCCAGGCGCCACTGGCGTTCGGCCTCGGCGCGCAGGCGCTTGAGCCTGGCCCAGAGCCGGTTCTCCAGCGGGCTATCGTCAAACAGGTCGTTGATCTCCTCAGCCAGCCAGAACTTCTCCACCGTCGTGGGGATGAACACGATTCGGCGCCACCGCTTGCTGACGATTGGGCGTGCAAGGGTCTGCAGATCCTGCAGGAAGACCTGGTAGTACCGCTTCCCGGCCTTCGCATTGGGCCCTTCACCCGGGAACAGCTCTGACCGCGATACCTGGCGGATGTCGCGTACCTGCCCAAAGTAGCGAATGGCGTACGCCTCGTCGCCAAACACCTGTGTCTGGTAGAAGGCGATGAGCCCGGGTGGCCAACGCCTCGGCGCCGTGGCCACCGGCACACGGTACCAGCCCTGCTCTCTCAGGATGGCAAGGGCGGCAGGATCGTTGAGGATCGCAACTAGCGCTTCGCCTCGATCATCGCTCATTCGGTCGCTCCCATATCCTCCGCGATCGCGCGGAACTGCTCCAGCGCCGCCTCCAGATCCTCCACGATCTCCGCCGCGAGCACGTCGGGCTCGGGCAGGTTCGCCGTCTCCTCCAGCGACTCGTCGCGGATCCAGAAGATGTCGAGGTTGGCCTTGTCCCGCGCCATCAGCTCGTCGTAGCTGAACGCGCGCCAGCGTCCGTCGGGCGTGCCCTCGCTCCAGGTCGCGGTGCGCTGGTGGCGATTCTCGGGGTTGAAGCACGCCACGAAGTCGTCGAGGTTCTCGCGCGCCAGTGGGTTCTCCTTGAGCGTGAAGTGCTGGTTGGTCCGCAGGTCGTAGATCCACAGCTCGCGCGTCGCCGCGGTCGCGCCGCCGGCCCGCCGGTCGAAGAAGAGCACGTTGGCCTTCACGCCCTGGGCGTAGAAGATGCCCGTGGGCAGCCGCAGCAGCGTGTGCACGTCGCATTCCTGCAGCAGCTTGCGCCGCACCGTCTCGCCGGCGCCGCCCTCGAAGAGCACGTTGTCGGGCACGACCACCGCTGCCCGCCCGTTGATCTCCAGGATGCTGCGCACGTGCTGGACGAAGTTGAGCTGCTTGTTGCTCGTCGAGGTCCAGAAGTCCTGGCGCGTGACCGTCTGCGTCTCGCGGCGGATCTCGCCCTCGTCCGTGATGTAGGTGACGCTGGACTTCTTGCCGAAGGGCGGGTTGGTGAGCACCATATCGAAATACTCGCCCGGATGGCTGCGCAGCGCGTCGTCCACGTGGATTGGGCTGTGGGCGCCGGCGCCGTCCCCATTGGCGCCCACGCCGTGCAGGTAGAGGTTCATTACGCACAGCCGCGCCGTGTTGTCCACGATCTCCCAGCCGTGCAGCGCCTCGTGAGTCAGGTGCGCCTGCTGCAGCCGGTCGAGCCGGTGGGCGCGCGCGATGGCATCGTGCGCCGCGATCAGGAAGCCGCCGGTCCCCGCCGCGGGATCGCAGATGCGCATGCCCGGTGCAGGGCGCATCACGTCGACCATGGCCTGGATCAGGGGGCGCGGCGTGAAGTACTGCCCGGCGCCGGACTTCACGTCCTGGGCGTTCCTCTCCAGCAGGCCCTCGTAGATCTCGGCCTTCACGTCCATCTCGAGCCCTGACCAGGTCTCCTCGTCGATCAGCAGGATCAGGCGGCGGAGCTTGGCGGGGTCCTGGATGCGGTTCTGGGCCTTGCGGAAGATCACGGGAATCAGGCCCGAGCCCGTGCCGAGTGCCTGGAGCGCCTCGCGGTAGTGGGTCTCCAGCGCCGTGCCCTCGAGCTGCCGCAGGCTATCCCAGGCGTAGGCCGCTGGGATCGCGCTGGGCCTGCCGAAGACCTGAGCCTGCTCATCGTCCATCTTCAGGAAGAGCAGATAGGTGAGCTGCTCGACGTAGTCGCCGTAGGAGACGCCGTCATCGCGCAGGACGTTGCAGTAGTTCCAGAGGCGCTGGACGATGGTGGATGGTTGTTCGGTCAAGATTCCTCCCTCTCGGGCATGTACAGCTGATCGTCGGGCCACAGCGCCGGGTTCGAGACGATGTAACTTCGGATACGCTCCAGTTCTTCTGAATCCCGCACAATGTGCTCCCAGTAGCTTCGTTGCCATACCGGTGCGCCGTCCGTGTGTCGTAGGGCATTGATCCGGCGCGCCGTGATCGACTTCACATTGCCGATGATCGCGCCCAGCGATCCCGCCGGTGCGTTCATCGGCCGATGCACTGGATCGGGCTCGCCGGCACGGGCCGGCCCGGAGTTGCT
>JAXGUU010000242.1:0-6377 GCA_040774145.1 Anaerolineae bacterium | reverse complement strand
GAGCTGCATCGCCTGCCGTGGGAGCTGCTGCACGACGAGGAGATTGTGATCGCCGCGTGTGAGGCGACGCCCTTTTCGCGCTACCTGCCGGTTGACAAGCCGTGGGGGGGCGCCGTGACGGAGCGTCCGATCCGGGTGCTGGGGGCGATCGCCAATCCGCGGGATCTGGCTGAGCGCTACGATCTGGCGCCGTTGGACGTGAAGCTTGAGCGCTTTCTGCTGGCTAACGCCTTTGCCGGCATCGACCCCGAGCAGATCCGACTGGATTTCCTCCCGCCGCCGGTGACGCTCGAAAGGCTGAGTCGCGCGATGCGCGAGGGCTACCATTGGCTGCACCTTGTGGGCCACGGACGCTATAATGCGCGGATGGAGCGGATGGACCTGCTGCTCGAGGACGCCGCCGGCAGCACCCGCGCGATCGCCGGGCATCTGCTGTGCCGGATGCTGGCCCATCAGAAGGTGCCGCCGCAGTTGGTCTACCTCTCAGCCTGCCAGAGTGCGGTGGGGGGCGATGGTCAGGTGCTGACGGGGCTGGCGGCTAAGCTGGTGGAGGCGGGGGTCCCCGCCGTGGTCGCGATGCGGGACCGCGTGCCGATCCGCTCGGCACAGCGTATTGCCCGCGCCTTCTACGAAGGGCTGGCCCGCCACGGCATGGTAGATCGCGCGCTCAACCAATCACGGGACGCGCTGCTGAGCACGGATCTCGCGGGCGTAGCGAGTCCGGTGCTCTTCATGCGGCTTGCCTCGGGCAAGCTATGGGATGTCTCGTAGGGCCTCCACGATGCGGCGGTCCGCCGGGTCGTGCCCCGGTCCGCAGCGATTGTCCCGGGGGCAGTGTGCCCTCCCCTTGTCAAAGCCCTGCCCTATGATAGAATGCTGGACGTTCGCGCTAGACAGTAGCTGTATAGGACTTCCCACGTTAACCTGGCCCAACTCCGTCATCATAACTGCGGCGTTGTCTGGGTGCGTGGAAGCTCAGCGGCCCATCTGCCGTGAGAGGTCTGGACCACGAGCAGGGAAACTCAATCGGAGGTATGAATGAGCGACGAATATCAACCCAACGAGGTGGTGGAATCGCAGCCGGAGCCCGACGTGATGCCCGCTGAACCCGCCGCGCCTGATGCGGAGGGAGTGGACAGGCCCGAGGCCGGCCCGACCACGGCGCGTATGGAGGTGACATCGTCGGAGGCCTCGCCCGTGGAAGAGGTCCCGCTGTTCCCGGTGGCGGCTGAGGAGCCGGCGGTGGAGGTCTCAACCCCGCCGGTGGAGGAGCGCCCGACCCGGGAGGTGGCGTTTGCCGTGGAATCCGCAGCGATCCCCGGCGCGGTGCCGGTTGAGGCGCCGGCGGCGGAGACCGAGCCGGCGTCCACGGTGGTGAGTATCGCCGATCTCGAGCAACCCCGGCGTGCGTCCGAGCCCAAGACGACGGGGATGAAGATGCCCGCGCTGGGCACCTTCCTGAAGGAACGCGGCTGGATCGCAGCGGTCGTGGTCGTCCTGATCCTGATCGTCCTGATGTTCCTGCCCCCGATCTCGCTGGCCGAGCGGCTGAGCAGCGGGAACGGGTATCTCACGCTGGATGGTTCGAATCCCTCCGTGACGCACCCCGATGGCCTGACGGTCTCGCGTGCGTCCGATGCGGAGGGACGGGTGCGGGTCAAGCTGGGGTCGATCCCGCGCGCCGACTTTGTGGCGGGGACGGTGCCCGATGAGTTGAGCGGCGCCGTGCAGAGCATCCCCGCCTATCTGGATCCCAAGAGCCCCTACTACACCATCGACCTCCGTACCAACGACCCGGTCGCCGGTGAGATGGCGGTCGTGATCCCGAACGAAGCCGAGCCCTGGGAGACGCTGGATCTCTACGCCTGGGACGGCGCGGGGTGGCACTGGCTGCCGACGGCGCTCGATCGCGAGGGCGAGGTGCTCGTCTCGACCGTCGACGCGCTGCCGGCTTCGGTCGTGGTGATGCAGAGCACGACGAGTGCGCGGCGGATCGCGACGGTGGCTGAGACGTGGCCCGCGGGGGCCATCGACCCCGCTGTGACGGAAGTCGACGTGCCGGGTATCCTGATCGGCACGATGGGCGGGACCACGGGCTACATCGATGATCTGCCGGCGGCGTCCGCCGGCGGGCACGCCCTAGTGATCCCCACGGTGCGCAACTGGCTGCCCGGACGCGAGGCCAACTGGGCGTTGGTCAGCGATATGGTGCAACAGGAGGCCGATCGCTCGGCCCACGTGGCGAACCTCGTCGCGCTGGCGCAGGACGGCGGTTACCCCGGCCTCGTGGTCGACTACCGCAACGTGCAGGCAGGGGATCGTGCGGCGTTCTCCACCTTTATCCAGGCGCTGGGCAGCGCGTTCGATGCGGCGGGGCTGGGCCTTGCCGTGGTCGTCGACACGCCCCAACGTTCCGAGGGTGGGACGTGGGACACGGCGGGCTATGATTGGGCCGTCGTGGGGGCTGCTGCCGACCAGCTGCGCGTCGTGATGCCGTTGGCGCCCGCGGCCTACGTGCCCGGTGGCGATGCGGAGCAGCTGGTGGCCTGGGCGGTCACGCAGGTGGATCGCCATAAGCTGCTGCCGGTCTACTCCACGTTGAGCACCGACGGCGAGTCGCTGATGACGCTCGACGAGGTTCTGGGCTCGCTTGACCGGATTTCGGTCCGGCAGACGCTGACCGAGAGCGTGGAGCCCGGAACGCTGCTGAACTTCTCGTTAGGATCGGGCGTCTCCGTGGAGACCGACCCCGAGACGCAGGCCACGCAGGTGATGTCGGGTGGGCGCGCCGTCTGGCTGGGCACGCCTCAGTGGCTTCAGGCCCGCACGGATCTCGCTGCGCGCCATCAGCTGGGTGGGGTGGTGCTGCGGAATCTCTATGATGAGGGTCAGGTCGGCGACCTGACGCCGGCGCTGACCGCTTACCAGAGCGGCGCCTCGGGCGGTTCGTTTACCCTCCCCGATGTGACGTGGGAGGTCACAGGACCGACCGGTCAGACGATGCAGGCGACGTCGCAGATCAGCCGGCCCGAGTTCGCGTGGATCGCGCCTGAGGTGACGGGCACCTATCAGATCGCCGCGATGGTGGGCGCGTTGGACAAGGGGGCCCTCGAGATCCTCGTGGCTGCGCCGACGCCCGTGATCACCGAGACGGTGGCTGAGGGTGTCGAGGCGGAAGCCGAGGAGCCCGAGGAGCCCGAGGAGGTGGAGACCGATCCCACGCTTCGGGCGGGCTTTGTGGCCGACGTGACGGTGCCGGACAACACACGCTTTGAGCAGGGTGAGGCGTTCGTCAAGACCTGGCGGCTGCGCAATGCCGGGACCGTCGACTGGCCCGAGGACACGGTCTTCGTCTTCACCGGCGGTGCGGAGCTGAGTGCCGACAAGGAGATCGAGGTCGGCGTGGTCGAGAGCGGTGAGAATGTCGACCTGAGTGTCGATATGGTCGCGCCCGAAGAGGACGGCACCTTCCGCAGCACGTGGGAGCTGCGGGCGGGTGGTCGCTCCATCCAGGGCGGCGGTGTCTACACGCAGATACAGGTGGGCGAGCCCGCCGAGGAGGAGACCCCGCCCCCGCAGGCCGAGACGCCGGTGGTGGCGCCGAGGCCGGTCGCGAGCGGCGCCTTTGAGTTGGGCGGCCATATCCGCGACTACGGGATTCCTTATAAGGACAAGATGCATTACGCCGGGATGAACTGGGTCAAGATCCAGGTCCACTTCGGACAGGGCGCGTCGGGTGCGATCAACGCGGCGCACGCCAACGGCTTCAAGATCCAGCTGAGCGCGATCGGCGGCGCGGCGATGACGGCACAACCCGGGTTCGCGGATGAGTACGCCGCGTGGGTGGCGGGCCTGGCTGCCGCCGGGGCCGACGCGATCGAGGTGTGGAACGAGCCGAATATCGATCGGGAGTGGCAGATCGGTCAGATCAGCCCGCAGGCGTATACGAACTTGCTTTGTAAAGCCTACAACGCCATCAAGGGAGCCAACGCGCGCACGGACGTCATCAGCGCGGCACCGGCGCCGACGGGATGGTTCGGTGGCTGCGGACCGAACGGGTGCGATGACAAGCCCTGGATGGAGGGGCTCTATGCGGCGGGCGCGGCCAACTGTATGGACTACATCGGCGCGCACCACAACGCCGGGGCGACCTCGCCGTCGGCGCGCATCGGGCACCCGGCCAATCCGGGCGATACGCACCACTCATGGTTCTTCCTGCCGCAGACGGAGCTCTACTACAACATCTTCCGCGGCACGCGCAAGATCGTCTACACCGAGATGGGCTATGCTTCGCAGGAGGGTGTGCCGGGCTTCTCCGATCAGTTCGCCTGGGCGCGCGGGACCAACAACGCGCAGCAGGCGGCGTGGCTCGCCGAGGCCGTGCAGCTGAGCATCAACACCGGGATGGTGCGCCTCATCATCGTCTGGAACATCGATTTTGTGCGCTATGGGTACGACCCCCAGGACGGGTTCGCGATCATCCGTCCGGGTGGCGGCTGCCCGGCGTGTGACGCGCTGCACAACGTGCTCGGAACGCGCTAAGCGCATTCCGGCGGGACCGATCGTTGAGCTGCCTGCGGGATGACCATCCCGCAGGCAGCTTTGTCTTTGGCGCGCATGACCTTCCGGGAAGCTAGGGGAGGCGTTGTGCTGTGCGGGGGCAGGCGTCCGACGCTGTCGCCGGCTTGAGGTCGGCTCTGCGAGCTTCCCGGAAGATGGTTGGGTGACCTTCCGGGAAGCTAGGGGAGGCGTTGTGCTGTGCGGGTGCAGGCGTCCGATGCTGCCGCCGGCTTGAGGTTGGCTCTGCGAGCTTCCCGGAAGATGATCGAGATTGACTTTGGCGGCCATTCAAGTAACATGGCTCCACTATGTTCTATGATCAGGTAAAGATTCGCGTCATCGCCGGACACGGCGGCAAGGGAGCCGTCGCGTTCCGGCGTGAGAAGTTTGTGCCCTTCGGGGGGCCGTCGGGCGGCGACGGGGGACGGGGTGGGGATGTGGTCTTCTTCGTGAACCCGCACCTCAACACGCTCTACCATTTCGCGCACCAGAAGGAGTTCGCGGCGGAGGACGGACAGCCCGGTCTCATCAAGACGATGCACGGCGGCGGGGGCGACGATCTGCTGATCCCTGTCCCGCCGGGCACGCTCGTCATCGATGAGGAGACCGGCGCTGTGGTGGCCGATATGACGGATCCCGACCAGCGCGTCGTGGTGGCCCAAGGGGGGCGGGGCGGACGCGGGAACGCCCGCTTTGCGACCTCGACCAACCAGGCCCCGCGCATCGCCGAGAACGGGGACCCGGGCGAGGAGCGCGCGCTGCGACTCGAGCTCAAGTTGTTGGCCGACGTCGGACTGGTGGGCAAGCCCAATGCCGGGAAGTCCACGCTCCTGTCCGTGATGACCTCCGCCACGCCGCAGATTGCCGATTATCCCTTCACGACGCTGCAGCCCAACCTCGGCGTGGTCGCGCTGGGTGCGGACGAGACCTTTGTCCTGGCGGATCTGCCGGGCCTGATCGAGGGCGCCAGCCAGGGCAAGGGGCTGGGCCACGAGTTCCTGCGCCACATCGAGCGGACACGGGTGGTGATCCACGTGCTCGACGGCAATGCGCTCGATCCCATCGAGGACTTCGAGGCGATCAACGCTGAGTTGGCGGAGTTCGACCACGGCTTGATGGCCAAGCCGCAGATCGTGGCGATCAACAAACTCGACATCCCCGGCGTGCGTGAGATGGTGCCCGCCTACCGCGAGATGCTCAACGACCTGGGCTTCGATCGCGTGTTCGCGATCTCGGGGCTGACGCGTGAGGGCACGCGCGAGCTGATGGGCCAGGCCTACCGGCTGGTGCAGGAGGCCCCTGAGCCCCAGCTCGAGCACGTGACCCCCGTCGTGATCCGCCCCACCTTCGAGGACGACGGCACCTTCACGGTGGTGCAGGAGGCGCCGGACATCTGGCGGGTCAGGGGCGGGAGAATCGAGCGCGCTGCAGCCCGTGCGCGCACCGAGTATCACGAGGCGCTGCTGCGCTTTCACAACTACCTGGATCATCAGGGCGTGATCGCGGCGCTGCGTGAGGCCGGCGTGCAGGAGGGCGACACGGTGCGGATCGCTACCTATGAGTTTGAGTGGGTGGATACGGACTACTGAGGGTTAGCGCCTGCGTCGCACGCAGGCGCCTCACGCGCCTCTGCTGATCGATCCCCGGCGACGGTGAGATGCGTCCAAGCTTCGGATTCGTGCTCCTGCTGCTGATCATCGAGTTCCTGGACGAGTTCGTCTATGGCGCTCGGGAGGCTGCCTGGCCTCTGATCCGTACCGATCTGGCGCTGTCCTACGCCCAGATCGGCGTTCTTCTTGGACTCCCCCGCGTGGTCT
>JAXGUU010000241.1:0-6391 GCA_040774145.1 Anaerolineae bacterium | reverse complement strand
CGCTTCGTGCGCCATCCGGCGTATGCGGGTGCACTGCTCTCCGGGTTGGCGACACCGGTGATGTTGAGCGCGCTCTGGGCGTGGATCCCTGCGCTGGGGATGATCATCGCGGTCGTGATCCGCACACGCCTGGAGGACCGCATGCTGCTGGAAGGGCTTGACGGATACGCGGACTATGCCGAGATGACGCGGCATCGTCTGATCCCCGGGGTTTGGTGACCGCGCAGCGGATGTCGCTCTCCGCGTTCGAATCCCGCTTGCGCATCGCCTATCGCGAGTGCCCCTGCGCCGTGCTGCCCAATGCGCTCTGGAAGACGCTGGAAGGCCTGCGCCGGATGGTTGATCCGGTCCTGCTCTCGGGCGTCGACGCTGCGACCGGGGCGGTGCACGTCCTCCATGCTCGTGACGATGAGCGACTCATCGTGCATTGGGGTCGAAGCGCTCCTCCGCCCCTGCCCGACCGTGCGTGGTCGGCTGGATGCCGGCTGGCGCTGGTTCACGAGCGGCACATCTTGAGCGGGCATTTCCCCCTCGAAGGCGTCACATCGACCAGCCGGTACTTCCGCCTGGTGCACCAAGGGGCTGCTGCAGCCCGAATAGAGGCCCCAACAGGTCTCGCGTTTCGCGACGTGAAGGGTCGGCAGGAGGTCGCCGAGGTGGCAGCGTTGATCAATCGGTGCTATGCAGGGATGGCGTTGACGCCGAAGACTGTGGGCGCCTGGCTGGATCACCCGACCGCCGCCCTCGACCTCTGGGTCTGGCTGGTGGAGCGATCCACTGAGATACCGGTCGGGCTCGGCATCGCGGAGCTCGATCCGGTCGTGGCGGAGGCCTCTCTGGAGTGGGTGCAGGTGCTGCCGGGCTACCGCCGGCGGGGCGTGGGGACGGCGCTGGTCTCCGAGCTGCTCGGGCGGGTGGCGGAGCGCGTCGCTTTCACGACCGTCTCGGGAGAACTCGACAACCTCACCAACCCCGAGGCGCTCTACCGGCGCTGCGGTTTTACCGGCGACGATGTCTGGTGGGTGCTGCGGCGGTAGGTCGGCAGGTGGCGAAGGCTTCCACCAGGGGCGCCATCGGCGTCCGACGCCCCGAGACGGGGCTACAAGCACACGTCTGAGGCTCCCCGCCCCGTCTCGGGGCGGGCTGGTCCGCCGGCGGGGCTTACGGATCGAAGAAGCGCCGAGTGCTCTCGGTGTCCGACCCCGCGGACGGGGCTACAAGCACACTTCCGAGGCTCTCCGCCCCGTCTCGGGACGGGCTGGTCCGGCGACGAGCCCTACGGATCGCAGGTGTTAAGGCGGCGGAGCGGACTGAGGAGGGCACTCGTGACAGCGCTGGACTGCGCCCAGGCGATGTCCGTGGGGATGCGCTATAATGGAGCTTCAGGACAATGAAGCTAGTGAGGTGAACTAAGGATGACGACCGATCAGGTAATCTACTCGATGATGCGGGTGGGGCGAATCTACCCGCCCAACCGGCAGGTGTTGCGCGATATATCGCTGGGGTTTTTCTACGGTGCCAAGATCGGCGTCCTGGGCCTGAACGGCTCGGGGAAATCCACGCTGCTGCGCATCATGGCGGGTGTGGATCATGACTATGTGGGCGAGATCGCCATGTCCAAGGGCTACAGCGTAGGTCTGCTGGAACAGGAGCCGCAGCTCGATGAGAGCAAGACGGTTCAGCAGGTGGTCCAGGAGGCGGTTCAACCGCTGGTCGACCTGCTGGCGCGCTATGATGCGATCAACGAGGCCTTTGCCGACCCCGAGGCCGACTTCGACGCGTTACTGGAGGAGCAGGCAGCGGTGCAGGAGGAGATCGAGCGCAAGGATGCATGGGAGCTGGATAATCACCTGGAGATCGCGATGTCGGCGCTGGGCTGCCCGCCGCCGGATACGCCGATCCGCGTCATCTCCGGCGGTGAGCGGCGTCGCGTGGCGCTGACGCGCCTGCTGCTGACCGAGCCGGACATCCTGTTGCTCGATGAGCCCACCAACCACCTGGATGCCGAGTCGACGGCGTGGCTGGAGCGGCACCTGCGCGACTACAAGGGCACCGTGATCGCTGTCACGCACGACCGCTACTTCCTCGACAACGTCGCCGAGTGGATCCT
Organism: Anaerolineae bacterium; assembly: GCA_040774145.1. Taxonomy (GTDB): domain Bacteria; phylum Chloroflexota; class Anaerolineae; order B4-G1; family SLSP01; genus PWVB01. Next base: position 4,281 of record JAXGUU010000241.1, on the reverse strand, counting down.
TGAGTTGGACCGCGGCTTCGGCATCCCCTGGAAGGGCAACTACTCCTCGTGGCTGGAGCAGAAGCAGGAGCGGCTGCGGGTGGAAGAGAAGACCGAATCGAAGCGGCAGAAGACGCTGGCGCGCGAGCTCGAGTGGATTCACATGGCGCCGCGGGCGCGGCAGGCCAAGGGGCAGGCGCGCGTCTCGGCCTACGAGCGCCTGCTCAGCCAGGACTATGAGGAGGCGCGCGAGAACCTGGAGATCTACATCCCACCCGGCCCGCGGCTGGGCGACATCGTCATTGAGGCTGATGGCGTGCGCAAGGGCTACGACGATCGGGTGTTGATCGATGATCTGTCCCTCAAGCTGGCGCCGGGCAGCCTGGTCGGCGTGATCGGGCCGAATGGGGCCGGCAAGTCGACCTTTCTACGGATGGTTGCCGGGCAGGAGCACCCGGATGAGGGTACGATCAGGATCGGTGAGACCGTCGTGCTGGCCTATGCTGATCAGTTTCGGACGTTGGACGGCGAGAAGACCGTGTGGGAGGAGATTTCCGGGGGCGCGGACCATCTGATGCTGGGCAGTCGACAGGTCAACTCGCGGGCCTACGTGGCCTCGTTCAACTTCAGTGGGTCGGACCAGCAGAAATTGGTCTCCGCACTCTCAGGCGGCGAGCGCAACCGTGTGCACCTCGCCAAGACGCTGAAAGCCGGCGGCAACGTCATCATGCTCGATGAGCCGACCAACGACCTCGACGTCAACACCTTGCGGGCGCTTGAGGACGCCCTCACGGCGTTCGCGGGCTGCGCGATCATCGTCAGCCACGATCGCTGGTTCCTTGACCGCGTCGCGACGCACATCTTGGCTTTTGAGGATGATGGGAAGGTGACCTACTCCATCGGCAACTGGTCGGATTACGAGACCGCCCAGCGTGAGCGGCTGGGTAAGGACGCAAGCACGCGCGCGAAGTACCGCTCGCTCAGGCGGAGCTGAGATCCTAGTGGCCGAGAAAGGGAGACAACGATGAGCACCGAACCTCAACGACCCGGCGGCAGCGGCCTGCCGGTTATTGAAGCGCACCGCGGCGACAGCACCAACGCGCCGGAGAACACGCTGGCGGCGTTCCGTGCGGCGGTGGCGCTTCCCGTGGGGTGGATCGAGCTGGATGTCCATCCATCCAAGGATGGCACGCTCGTGGTGATCCACGATGACACCGTCGATCGCACGACGGATGGATCGGGCGCCATCAGCGAGCTGACCCTCGAGGCGCTGCATCACCTCGACGCCGGGTCGTGGTTCGACGCGCGGTTCGCGGGTGAGCGGATCCCGACCCTGGCTGAGGTGCTCGACCTGGTCGGGCCGACCGGGACGCGCCTCAACATCGAGATCAAGTCACCGCCTCCGGGCCTGGACGTCGCGCGCCCCGTCGTCGACCTGCTACGGCAAGCCGGCAAGGCGCGCGAGTACGTGGTCTCCTCCTTCGACCTGTCGGTGTTGTTGGAGGTGCAGGCGATCGCGCCCGAGATCACCTTGGCCCTGATCGGCCACGGGTCCGAGATCCTGCCCCCGGCGCTGGACTATGGCCTGCCGTGGATCCACGCTTATCACGGGACGCTGGACGCGGCGATCATCGCAGAGGCCCACGCGCACGGCCTTCGGGTGAACGCTTGGACGGTTGATGATCCGGCGACGCTGAGTTACTGGGTCGCGATGGGGTTGGACAAGGTCTGCACCAATCGCCCTGCCACGATGCTGGCGGTTGCAGCGCAGTCGGCCTGAGTCGCGTTCGTCGGCAGGGCAGGTCGGCGAGGGCGTGCCGTCAAGCCATCGCATGATGCCTGTCGAGGCGGGGCGCCTGGTGGGGGGTGGCTGTGTCAGCCGCCTCTGCCGTGCACCATCGCGTAGAGCCGGGGCACCTGCGTCGCGATGGCCTCGGGGATCGTCATCGCCTCGAACATCGGCCCGATACCGCCGACCTCGAAGGCGATGATGTCGGGGGTCTTCCAGGCGCCGGTTCTGATCCGGCTCAATGCCCACTCGGTGAACGTCCAGTCCGCATCGGTCATGGGCAGGTGGTCGATGTCCTGGCCCGCGAACTGCTCCAGGGTGGAGGCTGCGATGCCTGCGGAGCGCAGCCGCTCGATCCAGAAGCCGTCGAAGCGCTGGATGCCGGTGATGTGCACCTCGCGGATCTGCTGAACCGGAAGCGCCTCAATGTAGGCGCGCGGATCAAGCCCCAGGGCCTTCGCCGCGAGGCGGGCGTGGGAGATGTCCAGCAGGAAGCCGCAACCGGCTTCCTCGATTGCGCGGCTGATGACCTCAGGCAGCATCGCCGCGCGCAGGTGCATGCCGAAGAACTCGAAGATGTTCTCCCCCACGACGCGATCGGCCCCATAGCGGGCCACCATAGCCTCAAGGTCCTCGATCAGCGACGCGGTGATCGCTTCGGCCTGGTCGTTGGGCGTCGCGCCGACCAGGTGGGGAAAGTCCTCCGGGCGGGGGCCCAGATGGGCGCTGACCCAGGGTGTCTGCGTGGTCGAGAGCAGCCCATCGAACTGCCCCCAGTCGGGCGGTGTGTTGGTCTCCGTATTGATCGGTCCGCCGCTTCCCGTGCCGGCAAGCAGGGGGAAGTGCACGTAGCAAGGAACCGAGGTCGTCTCACCGGAGGTGAGCTCGGCGACGAGGTCGGGCCACGCGGGCAGTTTGTAGAGATCGACGACAACGCGCCCACGGGCGACCAGGTCGGCGAGGGGGCGCGAGTAATTGGCGGCAAAGAGCATGAGGCCTCCGTGGTGAACCTACCTTGCGAGGGTCTCCGATACCCTCGCAAGGTTCGAGTGCGTGCCTAGAAGCGGTCGATCACGGTCACGCCCGTGATCGCGAAGTCGGTCATCGAGGTCAGGGCGGTGAGGCTCTCTTCCAGCGTCACCGTGCCGCCGATCAGCTTCCGCGGCTGCAGTATACCCGTCATGATCATGTCAAGCATCGGCTGGTAGGCGTGCGCCTGCATCCCGTGGCTGCCCAGGATCTCGAGCTCCTTGGCGATGACGAGGTTCATCGGGATCAGGGCGTCCTTGTAGTCAGCGACCATCAGGCCCACCTGGACCTGGCGTCCGCGCTTGCGCAGGCTGAGCACGGCGTTGCGGCAGGTCTGGGCGCTGCCCAGGGCATCGAGCGCGACGTGGGCGCCGCCTCCCGTGAGGTCGTGAATGGCCTCGATCACGTCGGGTGTCTGCCGGGCGTTGATCACGTGGTCGGCGCCGACGGCGCTCGCGAGCGTCAGGGCCTCATCCTTGATGTCGACGCCGATGACCTGGGCGCCCATCGCGTGGGCGATCATCACCGCCGAGAGGCCGACGCCGCCGCACCCGTGTACGACCACCCACTCGCCGGGCGCTGTGCGGCCCTGGACGACGACGGCGCGGAACGAGGTGATGAAGCGACAGCCGAGGCTGGCGGCGTCGACGAAGCTCAGGCCCTCGGGCAACGCGACCAGGTTGACGTCGGCATGCGGGATGGCGACGTACTCGGCGAAGGAGCCCCAGGCAGTGAAGCCCGGCTGGAAGTAGTCGTCGCAGATGTGCTGGTTGCCTGAGAGGCACTGCGGACAGTGACCGCAGCCCACTGCGAAGGGCACCGTGACCCGGTCGCCCACCCGCCGGCGCTTGACCTCAGCGCCGGTGGTCTCCACCACGCCCGCCAGCTCGTGTCCGGGCACGTGGGGAAGGTGGATATCCGAATCGTGGCCCATCCACCCGTGCCAGTCGCTGCGGCAGATGCCGGTGGCTTCGACGCGGACCACCACGCCGTCGGGGGCGGGGGCGGGATCGGGAACACGCTGGATGGACAACGGTTGTCCAAAGGCTTCGTAGACAGCAGCTCTCATAGTGTAGGGCTCCTCGCTAAAGTGGGTCGATGATCTCCCGATGCATGATACCCTGATCCGGCGAGACGGGAAACATGGTCGTCGGGCCCGTGGGGGCGCGAGTGGTAGAATGGGGCAGACCGTGTGATCTTAGGAGGTGGACCCCTGAAGGCTATATCTGTGGCGTCTGCACGTCGAGGCTGGGTAGCGCTCGCCGCCGCTTGCCTGGGCGGCGCCGTTCTTGGTGTCGTTGCGAAACTCGCCGATCTATCGACTGTGACCGGTCTTGCGGATCTGGGCACCTACCTCGGTCTGTGGGTGTTCCTGGCGACCCTGATCGCGGCGTGGAGCCCGACGACGGGCGACGCGGCGGTCCTGGTCGGCGTCTGCATGCCGGCGATGGTCACGGCGTACTATGTGGCGACCTGGTGGCGCT
>JAXGUU010000240.1:0-6439 GCA_040774145.1 Anaerolineae bacterium | reverse complement strand
CGGTCGTTCTGGATCCGCGCCACCGCCGAGAAGTAACGGTTCGCCACCATGGCCCACGTACCCAGACCGAATCCCCCGGCCACCAACAGCGTCGCCGCTGCCGCCACACAGTCCGGCAGGGTCGGAGACCAGCCGAAACGGTGATCGAGCCCCGCGACGACCCCGATCACCGTCGGGCCCAGGAGACCGACAGAGAAGGAGAGAAGGCGGTCCCAGGGTTGGACGCCCTCGACCTCCGTGAACTACCCCCTCTCGCGGAGCACGTCGGGCCATTTGCGCCACACCAGCAAACGGCTTCCCAGGATCATTACAAGCGACAGGCCCGCGTAGACCCAGGCCATCGGCCACGCCAGCGTGCCGGCGCTGACGAAGACGATCCCAAACGAGACCGCCACGTAGAGCACAAAGCGAAGCACAGCACGGAGCGTCATCGTCCCCTCCCGAGCGCGAACCGGTCCGGGCGCCTGAGCCTAGTTTTTCCGGCGTGGGAACCAGGGGACAAAGGCGCTCGTCGACTCGATGTACTCAGCGTACTGCGGCTTGGTCTCCTTGAGCGTCTTCTCCAACAAGGCGACGCCCGAGACGCGCAGCAGCAGCAACGTCATCAAGATCGGGCTGTAGACGGTCCAGACGCCCCCAGCTGCTGCAGCAATCAGGTAGAAGCCCCACCACTGAGCGGCATCGCCGAAGTAGTTGGGGTGTCGCGTGTAGCGCCACACACCCGTATCGAGGACCTTACCCTTGTTTCCGGGGTCGGCCTTGAAGCGCGCCATCTGCAGATCACCGACCGCCTCGAAGAAGAAGCCCACGATCCACACGGCTATGCCCAATCCGTCGAAGACCGTCAGGGTTGCAGGTGTGCTCCGAAACTGCGCCGCCAGTAACGGCACGGAGATGATCCACATCAGGAGTCCCTGTAGGAGGAAGACTTTGAAGAGGCTGCGCCACCACCATGCTGCGCCGTTTTCGTCGCGCCACTTCTGATATCGGAAGTCCTCAGGCTTCCCCCAGTTGCGGTAGAGGATATAGAGCCCCAGACGCAGACCCCAGAGGGTGACCAGAAGGCCCATCAGCCACTTCCGTCCGGCAAAGCCATCGCCGGTCATCCCGAAGTAGACCCAGTGGGTCATCACGAAGCCCGGCCCCCAGAAGATATCCACGATGCTGGCGTTCTTCAGCAGCAGGCTGACGATCCACAGCGTGATCATCAGCCCCAGGATGGCCAGGCCACCCATCGCGTAGACCTCAAGGAATCCCATCACGCGCCATCCTTTGCACTGACACAGGCAAACCCCACCGCACCGGGCCCAAGATGCGTACCCAGCACCGGGGTGACATCCACGGACAGAACCTGTCCCTCGGGCAGCAGGTGCTGCGCCCGCTGTCGCAGCTGCTCGAGCGTGTCCGGCGCCGCCATGACGTGCGTGCATTTGCGCAGGTCGTTGAGCGCGGCGATAATCCCATCGCGACCCGCCCCTTCCGCCACCATCTCAGCAGCCGCCCAGGCCAGAAACCCGACGCCCAACGTCAGCGACCCCGAGTCGAAAAGCGTCACCGGCACCGGAGCTTCCCCGACGGCGAGCTGAGCTGTATCCAGCACCCCGCTGAGGCTCCGCGACACATGGATCGAGATGATCTCCGTGGCCCCCAGCAGCCAGCTGCTCATAGACCTCCGCGAAGCGCTGGGGACCCGGCATCGCCGTGGTGGGCGGCGGATTGGCCTCCGGTAGCCGCGCATAGAAAGCCTGACGCGACAGCTCAACACCATCCAGGTAACTCTCGTGACCGAAATTGATGTACATCGGCACGACCTGAATACCCAACTCCATCACAAGTCTTTCCGGCAGATCACAGGTGCTATCCGTGGCAATGCCGACAGTCATGGCGCCCTCCTGAGCAACGATATGTAGGTGATCTCACAGAACCAGGATGATGCCGAAAACGATCTCCACCCCCAGGATGATGAGGTTCGACGACATGACGGAATCATCCACGAACATCGAGATCGCGCGCACCACGGCGACTGTGAGATAGGCGATGCCTAACATCCGGTAGGCGATAGGGTCATTGAGGATCAGGGGCACGGCACCCAGCGCGACGAAGAACGCGCCCAACACGGCTCGGATCTCGGTGATGCCGCGTCCGCCCTCCGGGGCCAGACCCGTGAATCCGCGCACTGCGAGGGGCCAGAAGAGCGACACCAACCCGGTAACGATCGTGCCGACGGCAGCGATGATCTGCAGAACTCTGAGAACCATGCTAACCTCCAGTCAGCGCGGCTAGACAGTGGGAGGGCCTCGGATCCCAGCCGACGCAGGATCCGCCCTCCCCACGCCGCCGGCGGTACCGGCAGCGGCTAGGCGGGCCCGCCCTCGTGCAGTAACGTAGCGGCGATCGTGCGTGCCCAAGCGTCGATCGCATCCCAATCTCGATAATCCCCCAACGGCGCACCCAACGCCTTAATCGCCATCTTCTCGATCAGGTTCAGCTTCTTCAGGTCCAGGGCACCGTGGAAGATCACCGTCTCGCGCGGCCCGATGCGATCGGCGACCGGCTGCAAAGTCTCCGGGAAGCGGAAGTCGCCCACCAACTCCAGCGCGTCAGCGTCACCCGTAGGGCCGCTGGAGAAGAACCAGACCGGTCGCTCGGCCAGGGCCGCCTCGTGAGCCTCAAGCAGAGTACCGGCCTCTTTCCGCCAACGGCCGATATAGAGTGCACTCCCCACCACGACTCCATCGTAGGGGGTCACGTCGCTCACCTTCCCGGCGAGCAGCACATCCACGCTCAGACCGGCCTCCCGCAGCACCGCGCCGATCCTCTCCGCGATCCCCGCCGTTGCCCCATACTTCGTCGCATACGCTACCAAGACGTGCATATTGCCCCCTATGTTGACCTGGCCTGCCGCGGGCTCCACGTGGACGTGTGCCGGAGCCAGACCCGTTGCCACTTCAGATAATGCCGTTGTGCCGGTAAGCCAAGTACAGCTTCGCTTAACGCATGCCGGGCGGCACTCCCATCTCCACGGTCGTGTAGAGTAGGTCAAAGCCGTGGCGCAAGACGTTGCCCTGCGACAACGCCCCAGGACGCGTGTGGGCCACCGCCACATCGCACGCCGACGCCGCAGCGGCGCGTAACCGAGCATGCATCAGCGCTGAGTGGATGCCGAGGCGACGATAGGCAGGCAGCGTCGCCGCCGCGATCAATGCCGCCACCCCCTCGTGGATCTCGAGCGCTCCACCGCCCACCGGCTGTCCGTCCTTCCATGCAAGGTAGAGGCGTGTGCCGGGCTTGAACACCGTCCGGATGACCATGAACGTGACGCCATCCGGCTGTGCCCAATCTCCGGTGAAGCCCGCCGCCTCAAACCACCGTCGAGCCTCCTGCTCAGTGGCGATTCGAATGTCCACATCCGGCACCGGCTCATCCGCGCCCGGCAGGTCGACAAGAGAGCGTGCGTAGACGTTCATGAACGCGCCGAGAGTGTAGCCCCGCTCGCCCAGCAGGCCCACCAGGGAAGCATCCGTATGCGGGCACACCCGCACGTGGCCCGCGGCCCTACGCCCACCAAAGAACGCCTCGAGCGCATCGAGGTCCGCCGGCGTGACGGCACCGGACATGCCCAAACCGCATGCGCGGTTGATCACCGAGGGACGACCACATGTGACGGCATACCCGTCAGCGACCGGTAGCCACGCCGCACCGGTCTCGGCATAGCGCTGCGCCTGCACGGTCGCGTGCAACAGGTCACTCTGCGCCTCGAAAGCATCCAGACGTCTCGCCAGGTCCGGTACGCTCATGACAGCTCCCTGTGGCGGAAACACCCCACCAGATGATCGTTGACCATCCCCACCGCCTGCATGAAGGCGTAGCAGATGGTCGGCCCCACGAAGCGGAACCCACGCTGCTTGAGCGCCTTGCTCATGGCGACCGATGCCGGGCTCTGTGTCGGGATCTCCGCGAGCGTTTCCCACTGATTGACGATAGGCGTCCTATGCACGAACTGCCACAGGTAGCGGTCGAGGGTGCCGACCTCCTCTTGGAGGGCCAGCACCGCCCGGGCGTTGGCGATCGATGCCGCGATCTTCAGCCGATTTCGTACGATCCCGGCGTCGGCCAAGAGGCGGGCCTCGTCCTCTGGGCCGTAAGCGGCGACGGCCGGTGGGTCGAAGCCATCGTAGGCATAGCGGTAGGCCTCGCGCTTACGCAGGATGGTGGACCAACTCAGCCCAGCCTGCGCGCCCTCCAGGATCAGAAACTCAAAGAGTCCCCGATCATCGTGGAGCGGGACACCCCACTCCTCCTCGTGGTACGCCACCATCAACGGATCCTCGCCTGCCCACCCACAACGCTGCATACCGCTCTCGCTCCTGACTGGTCCATGGCCTGTTGCCCACCAGTATAGGCTGAAGCCGGGGCACAACAAGAGCGTCCACCATAGCGTCGGGGGTTGACATCGACGTGGCTTCGGTTTATAATGTTATAAACATATATTAATACGAAGCGGGGGCTATGGCAGCGATTGACCGCAGGTCACCTATTCCGCTATACTATCAGCTGAAGCTCCATCTCCAGCAGCAGATGGAGAGCGGTCAGTTGCGCTCCGGGGACCGCCTGCCGACCGAGGCAGAGCTATGCGAGCTCTACAACGTCAGCCGTGCACCGGTGCGCCAGGCCCTCGCGGATCTTGTCCGCGAAGGGGCGATCTACCGGCGTGCAGGGTTGGGCACCTTCGTCGCCCCCCACAATGGCCTCGGCCTTGAGCGCAAGACGGTGATGCGGGTCTTGGCGCACTATGACGTGCGTTGGATGGCCACCCTCGAGGAAGCCGTCTCAAGCTGGAACGAGCGCCACGCGGAGCACGAGGTGCGACTCGACCTGCAGATGTGTGCGCGCGAGGAGTTCCACAACGTGCTGCGGCGCGCCGTAATCCAAGGCGAGTCCCCCGACATGGTCCCGCTAGACTATGTGTGGGTCGCCCACTACGCCAGCGACGGGTATCTCATGCCCCTGCAGGAGCTCGACCCAGCGTGGGCAGCTACGCTCACCGGCGATCTCGAACCCCTCGTGAACTACAACAACACCTACGAGGATCGTCTGTACGGCGTGCCCGTGCAGGCCGACATCACGGGGCTGTGGTACCGGAAGGACTGGTTCGAGCAGGAAGGCTTCGCGCCTCCGCACACCTGGGCGGAGTGGCTGATGGTCCTCGAACACTTTTCGACAGAGGCATGTCGCGCCCGGTTCCGTCACCAGTATGCGCTGACTATGCCGGTGTCCACCGCGACCGGCGAGGCGACGGTGAACCTGTTGATCTCGTTCCTCTGGATGTGCGGAGGCGATGTCCTGAATCGTGAGGGGGACCTGACGCTCGATACCCCGGCGGTACACCAGGCCTTGAAGTTCCTCCAGTCGATCACCGTCGATCGACGCGCCTACCTCCCCAAGGAGATCGACCAGGCAAGTTGGTGGGATCTGGTGCGCTTTTTCGCCTCCGGGGATGTCCCGATGGCCATCGGCGGATCGTACGAGTGGCCACGCATCCGAGACGAAGCCGACTGGGCAGAAGAGGAAGATGCGACGCGCAACCTAGGGTTCTGCCTGCTACCAAGGCCTTCACGCGAGACCCCTCCGGTGGGATCTCTAGGCGGCTCCAGTTGGGTCATCCTCAGGCAATCTTCCCACCAGGATCTGGCATGTGAGCTTCTCAAACTCCTGGCGGAACCGCAGATTGCCACGGCATTCTGCGAGGAAAACCTGCAGATCTCGGCGCGGGCGAGCATCAACCGGCGCATCGCGGGGCCTGAGCACAGTTGGCTCTCGCAGATCGTCCCGATGCTGGCTCACGCCAGGCCGAGGCCCAAAATTGCGGGCTATCTGCGCCTCTCCCATCTACTGCAGATGATGTTTGAGCGAACGCTGTGGCAGGGAGCTGATGTCGAATCGATTGTGAGGCAGACTGATCAGATGTTGCGCTACGTCCTGGCAGGGTGACATGCGCCTGTCTCATCGCAACCAACGAAACTGGAACCAGCAGATTAGCCACACTCACGTCGATACAATACCCGAGAAAGGAGGTCGAGTCATTGACCAAAGGATCGAAAAGGCCCAAGACGATAACGTGTCCCGTTTCTACGCAATAAGGAGGAGTATACAATGAAGAAGCATCTGCTTCTGATACTGAGTCTCTTGATGGTCATCGCGATGGTGGCCACGGCGTGTGGTCAGCCCACGGCAGAGCCCACGCAGGCCCCACCCGTCGAGCAAGAGCCTGTCGAGCAGGAACCCGTTGAGGAAGAGCCCGTGGTGGTCGAGACCGGGGAGTTCGGCGAGGCGCCGATGCTGGCCGACATGGTCGCAGCCGGCACCCTGCCGCCGGTCGAGGATCGCCTCCCGTCGCAGTACCAGGTTGTCGAAGTCGTGGATTCGATCGGCACCTATG
>JAXGUU010000239.1:0-6460 GCA_040774145.1 Anaerolineae bacterium | reverse complement strand
CGCCGCCGGCGAAGCGCTGCTCCGCGCACGCTCCTCGTGCTCCTGGTGGCCTGGCAGGCAGCTGAGGCGGCAACGATCTTCCCATTCGGCCTGGCCTACTTCAATCAACTGGTCGGCGGGCCCGGCAACGGGTATCGCTACCTGGTGGACTCCAACGTGGACTGGGGCCAATCCTTCAAGGCGCTGGCCCACACTATGGAGGAGCAGCACCTGGACCACGTCAACCTGAGTTACTATACGTGGATCGATCCGGCTGTGTATGACGTAACCTACACACCGTTACCGCCGGCCGGTGGCAGGACGGCGACCTTCGAGCAGCCTTTCGATCCACAGCCTGGGCTCTACGCCATCAGCGCCACGCCGCTGCAGGGCGTGATGGTGACCCCTCCCGACCTCTATGCCTGGTTCCGAGAGCGACAACCCATCGCACAACCAGGCTACGGGCTGTTGCTCTACGAGGTGCGACCCCGGGACACGACACCGACCTGGCTGGCGCAGTGTTCGCAACCCGCCATCCCGCTTTCGGACGAGGCTATCGTCGCCGGCTTCGGAGATAACGAGCTGCGCCGGATCGGCTTTGACTGCACCCAAGGCTGGGTCATCCCAGAGGGAGGTCGGGATGCAGGCTGGTTCGCGCTCCACGCGGACATCGCCTCCGATCCCTTCGTCAAGCGCCGGCTCACGGCTGACCTTGCCTCTCTGAGCTATCGCCAGCGTCGTCCGGGCACGCTGCCCCCCTTCAAGATCTATGAGCAGCATGCCATCGTGACGAGGCCCGAGACGCCCATCGAGCCGGCCATCCCATTTGGGGCGCTATCGCTTGTGGGATACCGTCTCAACGCACCGACGGTCCGTCCCGGCACGTCGCTGGAGATCGAAACCTGGTGGCAGGTCCAGACCCTCCCTGATCGCCCGCTTTCGATCATGCTCCACGTCGGCGCGCCCGACGCCTCGCCCGTCGCGGTCGGCGACGGACTGGGGGTTCCCGTCGAGACATGGCACTCAGGTGACCTGGTGATCCAGCGGCACGTGTTGGACATCCCGTCGGACGCCTACGCGGGAAGCTACCTCGCGTCGACAGGTGTTTACTGGCTCGACACCCTTGAGCGTTGGTCGGCTTTGGACGGCCCCCAGCGGGGTGCAACCAGCATCACGCTGGCCTCCATGGAGATCAAGGACCGCTAATATGGTCAAACGATCGGCACCTCCACGCCGGCATACCCTGACCATCGTCGTCATACTTCTCCTGGCTGCCGCGCTGCGTTTCCCGGATCTCGAACGCACGCCGCCGCCCTTCAACGTCGACGAGGCGCTGCACGCCTATGAGGCCTATTCGATCCTGCACACCGGGCGCGATCAGTGGGGAACGCCTTGGCCCATCACCTTCCGCGCCTTCAATGACTACCGGCGCCCCGCTGCCATCTACACCGCCGTGCCCTTCATCGCCGTCTATGGCCTGACCATCTATGCCATCCGCGCGATGGCGGCCTTTTGGGGCTGGCTATCGATCGTGCTCATCTACCGTCTAGCCCGTGATCTCTTCGGGCGACGGGAAGGCCTCGCAGCCGCGCTGGCGCTAACGCTCTCCTCGTGGCATGTCGGCTTCTCACGACTTGGCGTCGAGGCTTCCGGACCGTTGCTCGTCACGGTTGTAGCGGGGCTCGACTTCGGCTGGCGCTGGTATCGAACGCGACGGCGGTCGTGGCTTCTCGCTGCAGGTCTCGCGTTCGGGGCATCGTTCTACACCTATACAATCGCCCAGGCCCTCACGCCCTTACTCCTCGGCGCGATCGCGCTCATCTTCTTCAAGCCACTGCGCGACAACCTTGGCGACGCGCTCGCTACGCTGCTCCTGGTGGCCATCATCGCGGCACCACTGGCTGTCGCTATCGTGAGCAACCCGGTCACCTGGAATCGCCTCAACGCGATCTCGGCCCTCTCCGGCCCTGACACCGCCGGTTGGCGGTTAGTCCTGACGCAGTGGGCTGGTCACTTCTCGCCGCGATATCTGTTCTTCTCAGGAGACGCCTCACCCATCCATCACATCCAGGGTTACGGTCAGCTCTATTGGGTTGAGATGCTGCTCGTGCCTCTGGGCCTCGTGGCGATCTTCAGGCCCGGGCGTGACCGCCGCGCGGCCCTGCTCGTGTTAGCCTGGTTGGCGATCGGCGCGGTGCCGGCGGCGCTGACGCGACAGGACATGGGATCGCCCAACTCGATGCGCGCCATCGCGGGCGTCGGTGCCTGGGCCGTCATCTCCGGCGTGGGTCTGGCCTCGTTGCGACCCCCATGCCGTCGATCGACCCTCCCCCGCGTCGCGGTTACCGCCATTGCCATCAGCGCGCTGCTCATCAACGCCGGTCTCGTGCTGAACGCGTACTTCACCACCTATGCCGTGGAGACGGGGCGCGCCTTTGAGTACGGCGTACGCGAGGCGATGGCATACGTTCAGGGTCACGCCGACGAGGTCGACACCATCGTGCTCACCGACTGGATCAGCCAACCCCACATCTTCGCCGTCTTCTTCTCCGCCTACGACCCGGCGTCTTTCCAGCAGACGCGCGCGCCCTACGGCGATCGACTTTCGGAGAAGCTCACAGCCTGGGGCCATGGCTACCGCACCGGCGACGTGGACGCGCTCTACGAGGAACTCGATCGCGCGCTCCTCATCGCGCGTCCCCATATGCTCGAAGGGATCGAGCCCGAGTTCGTCGTGCTCCATCCCGACGGCACCCCGGCGTTCAAGGTGCTCCGAAGATAGCTGCTTTGCGGACATGCTACACCCCTGATGGTCAGTCGGAAGCATTCAGGTATAATCCGCCTGTTCCGAGTTCACATCAACTTAGCCGGAGGATGACCTATGCCTAGACGAATCGCGATCGTATCGCTCATCGCCTTATTGGCCATCATCACAACGACGCTCGGTGGCTTCGCCCTAGCCCAGACAACTGGACACGACGACGTAGCTATGCCTTTAGTCGACAGCAGTGCAGACAGCAGCAACCTGCTGACCAACGGCGACATGGACCAACTCCCTTTCTATCCACGACCTACGAATCACTACGTTGCAGGTCAGTGGCTCCAGTGGTGGGGTGACTACAGGGCAATCCCCGAGTACGTCGATGGGGGCGAGAGAGGGCGCCAGCAGTGTTACCCTATACCCGCCGATGGCCGCTGTCACGGCAGCACAATCGGGGCGCCCAACAACAGCTCGCAAGGCTACATCAGGTGGGGTGCCCCCTATATCGCCGGTATCTACCAGCCGGTGACTCAGGGCGTGGTACCGTGTACGCTCTACACCTTCGAGATATGGAACCGCAACGACTCCCATCTCTACAATGCGAAGGTGGGCATCGACGTCACCGGGTGGATCATCACCCGACTCGGCACCAGTGGGCCAGCCAACTGCCCACCGGATGGACAGTCGGTCTGCCCGGATCCCTACATCGAGAGCTTTCCGAGCAGCGTCATCTGGTCGCCCGAGTCCGGTCACGCAGCCTACACGTGGGCGCCTCTGCGCGTGACGGCCGAGGCGGCGACATCGAAGATATCCGTCTGGACCTACGCCGCGCCCGATCCCGGGCAGATCTCACACTCCACCTATTGGGATTACGGGAGCCTGGTCCAGACACCGTTTCCCGGTGACCGCTTGCCGGCTCCGACGAGCTGGGCGCCCACGGGGTTCGTCTACAATGTCAACGCAACCCCCGACCTTAACAACAACGTCGTGGTGAGTTGGCAAACCCCGTCGAATGCCTCCACACAGGTCTGGTATGCCATCTACCCGCCGGCGCCCACCATCGCCTCGACAGACTCCCTCACCCACACAGCCTATCTACCTATGATAGCAGCTCAGAGGGCTCCTAACGCCTTCACCTTTATGACGACGCTTGATACCACGCCTAAGACCTGGCATCAGGTGGTCATCCCCGCTGTCCCCGCCGATCATCGACTGGTCCTTCTCGCGCTCTCACGTCGACCGATCGGTCAAGCTTGCACAACAGAGGTGAGCCAGCTGCTCGAACTCGACCTGGCGACCAACCGGACCACGAGCCTCGATCCTTCCAGGGCAACGACGCTGTTGCCCGAGCCCATCGTAGCTCAACCGTAGGAGAGGGATGGCGCAGTCGCGCGATCCGAGGAACCGCACGAGGGTCAGCCGCTGGCTGACCCTCGTGATCATCGGCGCCTTCTTCGCGCACGCCCTCGCCGTCGCGGGCGCCGCATCCCTGACCATCGACGAGGGCCTGCACCTCACCAGCGGCTATACAATCTGGCGCACGGGCGACTACCGTTTGGTCGAGGAGCACCCTCCGCTGGTCAAGCTGTGGCTTGCTCTGCCACTGCTGGCGCTGCCCGACCTCGCGGACCCCGCAACGCTGCCCCCGTGGTCGGAGGCCGAACAGCTCACCACGGAGAGCCTGCCGCTCCTGCAGATGACGCAGCAGCTGCTCTATCCCCATACGCCGTTCGACCACTGGCTCCTGCCTTCGCGCGTGATGGCTGCCTTGCTCGGCGTCCTACTGCTCGCTACCATCAGCCGATGGGCACGTGACGTCGGTGGAACGCTCGGTGCACTCCTCGCCCTGGGGCTGGCCTCCCTCGATCCCAACCTGGTCGCCCACAGCGCCTTAGCCACAACCGACGTAGGCGCAACGACGTTGATCATCCTCGCCCTCTGGCAGTCCACCCGCTTTCTACGATCTCCGACACGGCGGTCTGCGATCTCATCAGGCCTCCTCCTGGGTCTGGCGCTTGCCGCCAAGCTGACCGCCCTGCTCCTTGGCCCGGCGCTGGGTCTCGCCGGGGTCATCCGGCTCGTGACGCTGTCCAAGGATCAACGGCGGCACCTGCTTGGGGCCACGACGCTGCTGCTCCTCACCTGTGGCCTCGCCTTCTGGGCGACCTACGGCTTCCAGATCGGAAGGATACCGGGACTCCCGGTGCCGTGGCCCGCCGCGGCGCACGCCATCCCGATCCTGCGCCTCCAGGAGCACAGTGCAGGCGGGCATCAAGCCTTCTTGATGGGCGAGCACGGCAACCACGGATGGCCCGCCTACTTCCCCATTGCCTTCCTGATCAAGACCCCGATCCCCGCCCTGCTGGCGATGGCGGTGGGCCTCGCGATCCTTGGCGTCCAACGCCTTACAGCGCGCAGGAAAGCCCTGCCGGTCCGGGAAATCGGGGCATCCGCGGGGCTCTTCGTCGTAGCCTACGTAACCGCCTCGCTCCTCAGCCCCCTCAACATCGGCTATCGCCATCTGTTGCCGCTACTGCCGCTGGGCTACATGGCGAGTGCAGCTCTGGGGGGCGTTATCACCAGGTCCCCCGGTGGGCTCGAGAGCCGTCGCGTCGTTCTCAGCGCGTGCGCCGCGCTCTGCCTCGTCGCCCAAGGTGTCGCCGTTCTCCGTCAGACACCGCATCTCTTAGCCTATTTCAACAACGTCGTCGGTGGCTCCCAGCAAGGATGGCGCTATCTCGCGGACTCGAACACCGATTGGGGGCAAGCCTTCAAGGCCCTCGCCGCCTATCAAGAAGCCGAGAAGGTCGACCACGTCGGGCTCGCAGCCTTCATCTTCTATGATCCGGGGGTCTACGGCGTCCGTTACGATCCGCTGCCGCCGCTTTTCGGCGACACCCCTGCTATCTTTCCATCCCGCTTCGCACCTGCGCCCTCCGACTATGCCATCAGCGCCACATCGCTCGATGGCATTCCCACGGCCGACCCGGAGATGTACGACTGGTTCCGCTGGCGGGTGCCCGACGCGCGCCTCGCCGATGCACTCCACATCTATCGGGTGACCGAGCATGAGGTCCGGACAGCGTGGGTGGGTCAGTGCGACCAACCGGTCGTGCCCCTGAACGAGATGTCGCTTGCGACCGGGTTTGGATCCCAGCCCGAACGCGAATTCACCTTTGACTGCACCCGTGCGTGGCTCATCCCCCAAGGGGGACCAGGGGCCTATGTGATCCACGGGTCGCTGCTCGACGACACACTCCAGGCCCGGCTGCACCTGGTACCGCCTGAGGCTCACGACGCCTTCGTCGCCCGCCAGCTCGACGCCACGCGCATCATCTACCGGCAGCGCGCCGACCGCACGGACCCCGCCTTCGCCATCTTCCGAAGCGATGCCCCGCTCCAGATTGAACAGCCGGTGAGGTATCGCATCGGCCCAGCCACGGCACCGCCCTCGGCAACGAGTATGGGACCGGCGGAGGCAACCGGAACACCGGTCGATGGTCCGCTGGCTTTCCTGGGCGCGCGCATCGCCACAGAAGGGGATGTTCTGGAAGCAGAGACGTCGTGGGAGGTGACAGGATCCACGTCGCGCCTCTTCTCCGTGATGGGACATCTCCTGTCACCGGATGGAGGCGCTCTTGACGTCGATGACGGCTTGGGCTTAGCGCCTGGCGATCTCCGCCCGGGCGACCGCCTCATCGTCCGCCACACCCTGAACGT
>JAXGUU010000238.1:0-6482 GCA_040774145.1 Anaerolineae bacterium | reverse complement strand
TGTCGAAGATCTCGACCTCATCATCGGCGAGCATCTGCTCCCAGTCGGTGTAGTAGCGCTTGTAGCCGTAGCGCCGTGCCGCTTCCGCCACGGCCTCCTCGTTGCGCCCGCAGATGGCGGTCAGGTCGGGCACGGCGGGCGGCGGGTACATCATATAGGGGATCTTCTTGTAGGCGTTGCTGTGTGCCTTGCCCATAAAGGCGTAGCCCAGCATACCCACACCGACGTGGGGCGCCTCGCGCTCGGCGCGACCCCCGGCCATCGTGGTAAAGCCACCGCTTTCCGACATAGTGTCCTCCTTGTCGTCCTGTGAGGGACCTCAGTCGCTGCTGAATGCTGCGTCGAAGGCGACGTCGGACGGGCGGAAGTCCTGTCGCCGTACCATCGCCAGGGCCTCGGGTGCGCCGTACTCGCGGTCCATCCCACTGTCCTCCCACTCGATGGAGAGGGGTCCATCGTAGCCGATGCGGTTGAGCGCTCGGATGATGGGGTCCCAGCGAACCTCACCGCGCCCTGGCGATACGAAGTCCCATCCCCGACGTGGATCGCCGAAGTCCAGGTGTGAGGCCAGAATGCTGTTTCGGCCCGTCAGTTGGACGCGCGAATCCTTGACGTGGACGTGGAAAATGCGGTCGCCGAAGGCGTCGATGAACTCCACGGGATCGATGAACTGGTGGATCAGGTGGCTTGGGTCGAAGTTGAAGCCGAAGCTTTCATGTCCGCTGAGGGCGTCCAGGGCGCGCTGGGAGGTGATGAGATCGTAAGCGATCTCGGTCGGATGGACCTCGAGCGCGAACTTGATCCCTTCCTGCCGGAAGACGTCGAGGATGGGCAACCAGCGTGCCGCGAAGTCATCGTAGCCCGCCTGGACATAGGCCTGCGTGGTGGGCGGGAAGAAGTAGAAGGCGCCCCAGACCGAGCTCCCGGTGAAGCCGTTGACCACATTCACGCCGAAGCGTTTGGCGGCGCGGGCCGTGTTCTTGATCTCCTCGGCGGCGCGCTGCCGCACACCTTCGGGCTTACCGTCTCCCCAGATGCGCTTGGGCAGGATGTCCTTGTGACGCGCGTCGATGTTGTCGCAGACACATTGGCCGACGAGGTGGTTGCTGATCGCGAAGCACTTCAGACCGTACTTGTTGAGGATGTCCCAACGGCTCTGCAGATAGGCGTCGTCGTCGAGTGCTTTGTCAACCTCGAAGTGGTCGCCCCAACAGGCTAGCTCTAGGCCGTCGAATCCCCATGCGCCGGCCTTCTCGGCCACGGTCTCGAGGGGCAGATCCGCCCATTGTCCGGTGAATAGCGTAACAGGTCGTGCCATCGTTGTCGCTCCCTTCTACGTAGGTCTATGGGTTCAGAATCAGGCTAGGGGGTCGCCTCTGCGACGCCCATATACCCCAAGTGTACTCAGGATCTCGGGGTGGTGCAAGCGCGCGCGTTCACGGCTTAGTTGACGCTTCA
Organism: Anaerolineae bacterium; assembly: GCA_040774145.1. Classification (GTDB taxonomy): domain Bacteria; phylum Chloroflexota; class Anaerolineae; order B4-G1; family SLSP01; genus PWVB01. Next base: position 5,024 of record JAXGUU010000238.1, on the reverse strand, counting down.
GGCGAGTATGATAGAGTTATGGTCCAACCTCGATCAAAGGAGTTCGACGATGCCGGAACCATTGACAGCTGTCTTGGTGGGATGTGGCGGGATCAGCCGAACCTGGTTGCGTACGCTCGTGGCCCTCGATGACATCCGGCTGGTGGCGCTTGTCGACCTGGACCGGGATGTGGCAGAGGCCCGCGCTGAGGAGTTCGCGCTGGAGGGTGTCGAGATCCGTACGGATCTGGTCGGGACGCTTGATGAACACCGTCCGGATGTCGTCTTCGACTGCACGGTGCCGCCGGCTCACCATGGCGTCACGCTCGCTGCGCTGGAACGGGCATGTCACGTGCTGGGCGAGAAGCCCTTGGCTGAATCGCTGGATCACGCCCGTGAGATGGTGGAGGCTGCGAAAGCATCAGGGCGTCTCTATGCAGTGATGCAGAACCGGCGTTATGATCCGAACATCCGGCGTCTCCGTGCCTTCATGGCTTCGGGTGCGTTAGGGCGCATCACAACCGTCAACTGCGACTTCTACATCGGCGCACACTTCGGTGGCTTTCGAGATCATATGGAGCACGTGCTCCTGGTTGATATGGCGATTCATACCTTCGATGCGGCGCGCTTCCTGATGGGCGCCGATCCCAAGGCGGTCTATTGCCACGAATGGAACCCGCCCGGCTCGTGGTACGATCGTGACGCCTCGGCTGTAGCGGTGTTTGAGATGTCTGAGGATATCGTCTACACCTACCGCGGGAGCTGGTGCGCTGAAGGTCTCAACACCACGTGGGAGAGCCACTGGCACGTGATCGGCGAGCGAGGTAGTGTGACGTGGGATGGTGCTGACGGCTATCGTGCGCAGGTCGTCGCCGAAGGGGGCGGATTCTTCTCCGATTGGGAGGACGTGGACGTGCCGCCCTTTGCCGAACCGGGGAAGGTGGGGGGACACGACGGTGCTATCCGTGAGTTCGTTGCGTCAGTGCGCACGGGACAGATCCCGGAAACGATCTGCACCGACAACATCAAGAGTCTGGCGATGGTCTTTGGTGCAGTGGAGAGTGCCGAGACCGGACGCCGCGTAGAGGTTGACGCCTAGCCCCGTGGGCTGATCCGTCAGTTGCAATTGCGCCCCGGATGCGTCCGGGGCGTCTTGCCCCCAGTCGGGGTTTATCTTGGTCTCATTTTGGGTTGTCTGTGATTATTCAGCGAGGAGAGGACTTATGATGTCAGTTGCGATTGTTACGGATTCGGATGCCAGTTTGCCGGACGAGGTTGCGGCTCTCTACGGGATACGGCAAGTACCGATCAATATCCACTTCGGCGACGAGAGCTTCAGAACAGGGATCGATATCGACGATGCTCAGCTGTTCGAGCGGGTAGATCGTGAGGGCGCGCTGCCGACGACATCGGCCCCGGCGCCCGGGCAGTTTGCCGCCGCCTACCAGGCGGCATTGGATGCGGGCCACGATGCTGTGGTCTGCCTCTGTGTCAGCAGCGAGGTGAGCGCGACCTACAGCGCGGCAGTCCATGCATGCGAGCTTGTGCCCGAGGGTACGGTCACCGTTATAGATACGCGTAGCATCTCGATGGGCCAGGGCTTTATGGCCATCGAGGCCGCAAAAGCCGCTCGGGAGGGTGCCGGCATCGAGGAGATCGTCGAACGGGCCTGCAGCACCCACGAACGGGCGTCGCTCTTCGCCTCACTCGAGACCCTGAAGTACCTCGCGATGAGCGGTCGAGTCGGTCACCTGGCTGCTGGGATGGCCTCGCTCCTGCACATCAAGCCGATCCTAACGCTGGAGGCGGGCAAGCTCGATCTGCTGGAGAAGGTGCGCACGCGCAAGAAGGCCTGGGCGCGGGTGATTGACCTCACAGCGATGAGTTTGGATGGGCGCGACGTCGCTCAACTGGCGATCGTCCACGTGACCGCCGCTGAGGACGCTCAGCGCTTCAGAGAACAGCTGTGCTCCGTCATCAGCTGTCCCGCTGATGTGATCATCGCCGATTTCACAGCGGGGCTAGCGGTCCACACAGGCCCCGGTATGGTAGGGGTGATAGCCGTCGCGGCGCCCGTCGACTGGCACCGCGATGGCCGCTTAGGATGTGGCAACTTAGCTGAAGTTCTGGAGGAAAAGCTCTATGACCCTGCACCTGTACGATACGTACACGCGTAGTCTGCGCGCGTTTGAACCCCTAAAGCCGCCCGAGGTCGGGCTCTACACGTGTGGTCCAACGGTCTACGATTATGCCCATATCGGCAACCTGCGGACCTACATCTTTGCCGATGTGCTTAAGCGTGCTCTGACGCTGCACGGATATCGGGTTAAGCACGTGATGAACATCACCGATGTCGGTCATCTGTTATCCGATGGCGATTTGGGCGAGGATCGGATGGAGATGGCAGCGCGCATGCGGGGCGAGTCGGCTTGGGATCTCGCCGAGCGCTATACGCAGGCCTTTATGGCTGACCTGGAGCGGCTGAATGTTGTCGAGCCGACGGTCTGGGCGCGCGCGACAGACCACATCGAGGAGCAGATCGACATGGTCAAGTGTATCGAGGAGAAGGGGTTCACGTACCGGACTGACGACGGCATCTACTTCGACACGTCGAAGTTGGATGACTATGGATATCTGGGTCGCCTCGATCTCGCCGGCCTTCAGGCCGGCGCGCGAGTCCGCCTGGGCGAGAAGCGTAACCCGACGGACTTCGCCCTGTGGAAGTTCAGTCCCGAGGGGCAGCAGCGCCAGATGGAGTGGGATAGTCCGTGGGGGACTGGGTTCCCCGGGTGGCACATCGAGTGCTCAGCGATGTCGGCCAAGTACCTCGGTCCCTACTTCGACATCCACTGCGGCGGCGAAGATCACATCAACGTGCACCACTCCAACGAGATCGCGCAGACGCAGGCCTGCTACGGCACCCGCCTGGCCAACTTCTGGCTGCACGCCTACTTCCTGCAGGTGGATAGCGGGCGGATGGGCAAGTCGGTGGGCAACTTCATCCGCCTACAGCAGCTGATCGATCGCGGTTACGATCCCCTCGCCTACCGCTATCTCTGCCTCGGCGCTCACTATCGCTCGCACCTCACCTTCTCGTGGGATGCGCTCGATGGGGCGGTGACCGCGCTCGACCGGCTGCGTGAGACGGTCTATGGCTGGGGAACGCCGGGCGAGGTCGACGAGAGTTGGTTCGACCAGTTTGTGGCGCAGGTGGATGACGACTTGAACATGCCACGGGCGCTGGCGGTGGTATGGGATCTGACGCGGAGTGATCTGTCGGACGCCGACAAGAAGGCGACGGTGTTGCGTTATGATGAGGTGCTCGGCCTGAAGCTCGGCGAGTGGCGTCCTGCCGAGGTGCCTGCTGAGGTGCTCGATCTGGTGAGGCGGCGGGATGACGCCCGTGCAGCGCGGCAGTGGGCGGAGGCCGATGAGCTGCGCGATGAGATCATGGAGGCCGGCTACGAGGTGCGCGACACACCCGACGGCGCTGTCGTCCGCAAGCTCTAGGCGCGGTGGAAGCGCCGTAAGGCTTGCTTTTCCTACCGATCATAGTGTATAATAAGATCTAGTATATCGTAATATTTGCGGCGACTGACGTTGCGTCGCGACTGGATCGGTGGGGGAGGGTACGGTGAAGCGGTATCGTCGCAGTGGGTTCCTGGTGGCTGTGCTGTCCTTGTTGTTGGTCGCGTGCGGGCCGGCGGTGTCCAGCGCCGGTGATTCCGGGGTCCAGGCCCAGCCCGTTGGTGCTGCGGTAGAGGGCATCGCGCTACCGGCTGAGATCGACCCCGCGAGCGTGGCCGATCTCTACGACTCGGGCGAGATCACGGTGATTGATGTGCGCGAGGCCTGGGAGTATGAGGCGGGCCACATTCCCGGCGCGGAGCTTATCCCGCTAGGGGAGCTCGCGGAGCGTGTGGATGAAGTCCCGCGAGACAGGCCCGTCGTGCTCGTCTGCCGGAGCGACAACCGCAGCGGGCAGGCTCTCCGATTGCTGTCGCGACAGGGATTCGACAATCTCAGCAATATGCTGGGGGGCATGCTGGCCTGGGAGGCTGCGGGCTACGCCACGGCGAGATGACGCGCCACGTTAGCGGCCCCTACGCGGAGCCTGGGGCCAGTGGGGACGCCGGTCCCAGTTCTGCGTCAAAGTCCGGCAGCTGGGTCTCGACATCGCGAATGGTAGGGAAGAGGTAGCCGGCGAGCCCCGCACCGGCTACGCAAAGGCCGCCTAAGGCCATTTGAAGACCCATACCAGCGCCTGGACCGGAACCGAAGAGCACGCCGAGCGCGGTTCCGGTCATGTCGCTGGATGCGAAGGCCGGCTCAAGCACCAGATCGGCTAAGGGCCCGGCGACCAGCTGGGCGATGGGGGCGACCGACCACGCGATCAGGCGACGCGTAGCGAAGACCCGACCCTGAACATCGGGCGCGACTTTGGTTTGCCAGATCGCTTGGTTAGAGGCGTTGATCAGCGGCGAGAAGGCCGCGACCATGAAGCCCGTGACCAGCCATGGGAAGAGGGATCGCGACATACCGATGGCGATCATGGTCAGTCCGCTGAGCGCCCACCCGATGAGTACCCCGTGGACCTTGCGTCTGAAGCCGCCCCACGCGCCGATGACAAGTCCGCCCGCGATGCCCCCCAGTGCAGCCGCCGTCTGCACGCTGCCGAAGATGATGGTGTCACTGCCTGTCCGCCCCAGAATCATGGGATCCAGCACGGCGAATCCGAGCACGTTGAAGAAGTTGCCGAGCAGGAAGACGAGCTGGAGCCCCAACAGATTGGGGCGGGCGAGGATGTAGCGCAGGCCGTAGAGCGCCTCGGCCCAGAAGCCGCTCTCGGCTTCCTGACCGCTCTGCGAGCGCTCCGGTTGTGGGATGTGGACAAAGAGCAACGTCCCGATGGCAAAGCCCGCGCTGAGCAGATCCAAACCCAGAAGGGCCGTGAGTCCCGTGCTCGAGCCGGCTCTCTGGGCGACCGAAGGCAGCGCTTGAGTGACCCACCTGCCTAGTGGGCCGATGAGGGCGCCGGCGAGCCC